>WTAE01000199.1 GCA_013139765.1 Sulfurovum sp. | reverse complement strand
CACTTATCGCTGATATTTCTTTGGGTATTTTCCTTGCAATGTCTCTTATGAGTATGCAGTTATGGGTCATAGCAGAACTTGGTGGACCTATTGTTATGATTGTTGGTATTCAGTTTATTTTCATTCTCTTTATTGCGGTTTTTGTTATATTTAGATTGATGGGGAAAAATTATGATGCAGCAGTGATGACCTCTGGATTTATAGGAGCCGGTATAGGCTCAACTGCAACTGCTATGGCAAATATGACAGCAGTAACTAAACGATTTGGACCCTCAAGTCTTGCGTTCCTCCTAGTACCACTTGTCTTTGCATTTTTTATCAATCTGACTAATGCAATTTTAATTCAGATTATACTGATATATTTATAGATAGTTATGTAATCAAACTACTATATAATGAGTCCTATTTTCATGTAAGGATTCATAGTGCAAGCCGATATTCTCCCTGTTGCAGTATTGATGATAGACATGTAATAGGATTTTATGTTATGATAACCTGTAGATATATAAGGTATCAAAAACTTAGTGTTAAATTTGATTTTTAAGCATTAATAGTAAGAAAGGAAAGAGTAAATGAGCAATAAATATTTAATTGTCGGCGGTGTTGCCGGCGGAGCATCAGCTGCAGCAAGATTAAGAAGACTGGGTGAAGATGATGAGATCATCATGTTCGAAATGGGACCTCATGTCTCATTTTCCAATTGTTCGCTTCCTTATCGATTAAGCGGTGAAGTTAAAAACACTGAAGACCTTATCATGATGACACCTGAACTTTTTAAAGGCATGTATAATATCGATGCAAGGGTCAACAATGAAGTGATTGCTATCGATAGAGATAAAAAAGAGGTCGAAGTTAAAAATCTTCTCGATGGTAAAATATACAAAGAGTCTTACGATAAACTCATCTTATCTCCAGGTGCAAAGCCTGTTGCCCCGAATCTTCCGGGTATTGAAAAAGCCAATGTCTTTACCATAAGAAATGTTGTTGATATTGACAAGCTGCATAGATTTATTGAAAAGACAAAACCTACGAGGATCACAGTTGCCGGTGCTGGATTTATCGGTATTGAAGTGGTAGAAAACCTTGTGATAGCAGGGTATAACGTTACGTTGGTACAGTCCCCACCTCAAATTCTTAACCAGATCGATGATGATATGGTGCAAAGGCTTCACAAAGAGGTCATAGACCATGGTGTGGAATTGATACTGGGCGACAGAGTTTCTGCGTTTGACACAAATAAAGTCATGCTCAAATCAGGTAAAGTGATCGAGTCGGAAGTTGTGATCATGTCTATTGGTATCACACCCGCAACTGAGATTGCTGTCCAGGCAGGTATTGAGACCGGTAAAAAAGGCGCTATAAAAGTCGATGCCAATTATCTTACCAATGATCCTGATATCTATGCAGTGGGTGATGCTATTGAAGTCTATAATATTTTAACCCAAAGTAATGCACCACTTGCTCTTGCAGGACCTGCTCTCAAACAGGCACGCAGTGTTGCTGACCATATTCACGGCAAAAATATTAGCAACAAAGGGTATATCGGATCTTCGATTGTGAAAGTGTTTAACATCAATGTTGCGAACACTGGGTTAAGTGAAAAAATGTTAGCGAAGATGGATCTTGATTATGATGCTATCGTCATTGTGCCAAAAGACAAAGTAGGGATCATGCCTGATGCGGAAGATCTTGCCTTTAAGCTTATATTTGAAAAACCGACAGGTCGAATACTCGGTGCTCAGGCGATAGGTTTGGGTAATGTGGACAAACGTGTCGATGTTATCGCCACTGCCATCAAATTTGGTGCGACTGTGGATGATCTTTCGGATCTTGAACTCTGTTATGCACCTCCATTTGGTACAGGTAAAGATGTGGTGAATTTTGCCGGTTATGTAGCATCCAATCTTCTACATGGTACATTTAAACAAGTCTCTTTTTCAAAGATACGTGAATTATATGAACATGGTGCGTATATCCTTGATGTTCGGGAAAGACCTGAACTTGTTACAGAAGGACAGATAAAAAATGTGCATAATATTCCACTTTCAGAACTTCGTGATAGATATGAAGAGATTCCCAAAGATGAACCTATTTATGTACATTGTCGTTCAGGTCAACGATCATATAATGCAGCACTGACTTTACAATCAAAAGGCTATAAAGAGGTGTATAATATTGCCGGCGGATTTATAGGTGTACGCTCCTATGAGTACTATAGAGACTTAGTAACTGGCAGAGAGCCAATAGTCTCTGATTACGGTTATTAGAGTAAAAACTATAAACTGAAGAAGTCCATCTCGTAACCTTTATTTTTACTTTTCCTCCAATGTTTTGCGTGCTAGTTCGGGATTGATACTTGACACAGCGTCATATTGTGTAAGGTGAACCTTGCCAGTTAACTCTTCGAGAAAGTGTGAACGTTTCAAACTATCCATGATAGGGCCTTTTACCTCAGAGAGATGAAAAGAGATCCCTCCGTCTTTGAGACGTTGATTAATTGCTCCAAGGCTTTCGAGTGCCGAACTGTCTATCCCGTTCACTGCAGGACATTCAAGTATGAGATGAGGGATCTTCGGATTTGCTGCGACTGATTCGTTAATAAGGTCTTCAAGGAAACGTGCATTCGGAAAATAGAGACTTTCATCAACCCTTAGAGAAAGTATCTCTGGGTCAGTGACTACTGTATGGCGAGATACATTTCGAAAATGAGAAGTCCCCCGGGATCTGGCCTACCAAGGCAACGTGCGGTCGAGACGTTTTATAGAGATGAAGAAAGATAGAAAGAGCAACACCAGCGATAATACCTGCTTCAATACCAGCCGTCCATGTAACGATAATTGTGGCAGCCATTGCCGCAAAATCTGATTTGGAGTAAGACCAGATGTGTTTCATTGTTACAAAGTCCACCAGTGACAGCACAGCGACGATGATAGTAGCGGCAAGGGTTGCTTTGGGAAGAAAGAACATCATCGGCGTGAGAAACATCGTAGCTAGCGCAATACCGATAGCCGTAAAAGCTCCTGCTGCAGGGGTCTCTGCTCCCGCATCAAAATTTACTACTGATCGTGAAAAACCTCCCTGTAACCGGAAATCCGTCAGATATGGCTGATCCAATGTTTGAAGCACCCAAAGCAATGAGTTCCTGATCAGGGTCAACACGTTGACGCTTTTTAGCTGCAAGAGTAAGCGCTACCGAGATAGACTCAACATAACCCACAATCGATATCAACAGAGCAGGAACAAGTATCTTCAGCCAGAGTGCCATATCTAGTGGAGGCAAGGTAATAGTTGGTAAACCTGTAGGAACTTTTCCAACAATTGCAACACCCTTATCGGCTAATCCAAAACCTGCCACAATTAAAATTGTCGCAATAATAGCCACAACAGGCCCAATTTTTGCAAATAGATCCGATACCTTTTCACTAAGACCAAAGCGTAGCAAAATCGGCTTTAGACCGCTGCGAACCCAGAAGAGAAAAATGAGAGAACCTATACCGATCGCTGCGGTATAAATATGTGTATCACTGATAGTCTGCCAAAGAGAGATCACATTTTCAAGTAAGGTTTCACCCTCAACATGTATCCCCAGTACAGGTCAAAGTTGACTTGCTGCTATCATGACACCTGAAGCTGTAATGAACCCAGAGATAATAGGGTGGCTCAGAAAATTTGCAAGAAATCCAAGCTTAAGAAAACCCATAACGATCATCAACAATCCTGATACCATGGCGAGCGCAATGGCTGCTCCAAGGTATTCTGGTAATCCAGGAGAGGCCAAATCTCCGACAGCTGCAGCGGTCATAAGGCTGACTACTGCAACGAGACCTACTGCAAGAGCACGGGAGGTACCAAAAATAGCATAAAATACTAACGGTACCATCGAGGCATAAAGTCCGATCTCAGGAGGAAGCCCTGCAAGTAAGGCATAGGCAAGCGATTGAGGGATAAGCATCATGGTCACAATCAGTGCAACGATGATATCGTTGGTCATTGTCCTGCGGTTATAGGTTGCTCCCCATTCAAGGATTGGAAAGTAACGGGATAGCATTGAAGCTGCCCCTGTTTTCTCTTTGTTTTCAATATCCATTGTGATCCTTATTTTAAATAATTATTATCTTGTAACAACATTTTTTTCTACTCTGGAGGCAAAATATCGGGCTATTATCAACCATATAATTACAGGTACCGGAACAGCAAAGAGAATCATCACCAGCACATTTGGATCTTGAACAGGAAAAGCTGCGAATGCCACAAACATAGCACCACCGTTACGTGAACAAATTCCAAGTGCCAAGGCACTGCGTTGTGACTGTTTTTTGATACCAAAGCCAAACATATCCTGTGGGCTCATAGGCTTTTCCCCTTACAAAGAACCGTTAGCAGGTTTTTTTATTGTCTTTATTGTTATTCTTCATGCACTAACACTATCATCTGCCTTGACGGCTTGCTTGGCGAATATACGTGCTCCAATTGTAGCGAGCACAAAAGACCATAAAGTCCACATGACGGTCATAGTAAGAATGCGTTCATCCACATTTGGAATGCTTAAAGCTGCAGCTAACACCGCTGCAATGTTACGTGTACCCATCCCCAGTGCCATTACACTTCTATGTGCCTGTTTCAGGCCAAAGCCAAAGTAATAGGTTATCATTGCCATCCCAACCATATAAAGGGTCATTGCGAGGAGTGCAAAACTACCCGCCGTGTCAAGTATAGATGAGCCGTACAGGACAAGACACCAAATGATGAGCAACAATGTGGAGAGTTTTGCTATCAACTTAATCAGAGGAAAACTCCAAGTTGCCACCGTGTCAACATAGTGGCGGGTCACAACTCCGATTATGAGGGGCAGTAGTATAGTCAAGAGAAGTGGTTTTGCGAGTGACCAAGTATTTATTTCCACCCCTTTGATCATTATTGGTACCATTATAGGCATCAACAATACAGTACCCACTGTAACAAGTGGTATAAGGGCTCCTGCAAAGGCCATATTTCCACGGGCTTTTGATACCATCTGCTGGAGGAACGGAGCGACTGGTGCTATACTGCAAAGGAGCACAACGACTTTATATGGTTCATCCAGAGGAAGGATCCAGATGATTAAGTAACCTAACGCAGGTCCGATTATCCATCCCCATACGAAAATGAGTAAAAGGGCTCTCTTGTTTTTCAATGCACGACTAACCCCTTCTACATCAACCTGTAGACCCATTGTCCCCAGGTTAGAAACGGTGAAGATCAACACCAATAGTCCAAATGTGGCCTCAAGAAACGGCATAATTTCATTCATAACTTACACTCAATCCCTATTTGTTTCAAACAAATAGTTATGTGCAAACGAAATCATACCACCCGTAATGTTTTTGACATTAAATCCATTCTGTAGCAGGATTCTGGTGGCATAATAGGAACGTTGACCCGAACGGCAGAAAACATTGATCTCACGATCTTTCGGAAGTTCATCAAGTCGTGCTCGAAGTTGCCCTAAAGGGATATTTACCGCATCGGGTATATTTTCCACAGCAAGTTCAAAAGGTTCACGAACATCCAGTATGAATCCGTTTTTAGCTTCGGCCCAGTGAATGATAGGCATATCATTCATTAGTAATCCTTTTATATTAAATTAAATTAAATTGTATCATGATTTTTTATACTTGTCTAGCTGAAAAACAAAAATTATGTAGATTACACCAACATGGTATCCACCTAAAGCAGATGGGTATAATTTATTCAAGATTTCTTTCGGCAAAAAGAATAAAGGATAACAACCATGTTGGCAAGTAACATTTTAACATATGCCCGACCGGAGGGACAAATGCCCTTGGGGTACAAAGACTTCCTCAAAGACTCTAAAGAACCATTGGAACTGAGAAAGGCAATGGTAGGTAGATATCAAGAGCTAAAGTCTATTTCAGCAGTAGCTTTAGAGTTTCATACCACACGTAAGACTGTGCGTATATGGGTGGGAAGATTTCAAGGGCATATCTCATCATTGAAAAATGAATCCAAAGCACCTAAACATCCTCACTTGCAGATAGCAGATAAGACCAGGGAACTTATCATTAGGTTCAGAAAAGAGCATCCAAATATGGGATATAGCTATGTTGTCTCCTACCTGAACCAGCAGAAGTGTTCAGAGATACCCTCAGCAGCAACTATTTATGCTATTTGGAAGAAGCATAAACTACTCAAAGTCCATTATAAAAAAAGTGAAAAGAAAAAAGATTGTAGAGCCATTAAACAGAAATACTTAGCCTTTGAGAAGATACAGATAGATGTCAAAGAACTAAGAGACATACCAAACTACTTAGATCAGTCATTAGCACTACAGCAGAAAAAGAACCTTGTCAAGCCAGGACTTCCTATGTATCAATATACAGCTAGGGATCTTAAGACTGGTGCATTGTTTATCTCTCTTGCACATAACATACCAGACATAACTCCGCTATCTTCGTTGACATGTTACTGTCACATCTGAAACGATTTGATGTAGTACCGAGAATCATACAGACAGATAATGGTTCTGAGTTTGTCAATACAAGAAATACAATGGCTGAGACAATTTTTAAAGAAGTGATACACCGTAATGGTATTACACAGCATATAACCATTCCTCCTGGTGCAAAGACTTGGCAAAGTGAAGTTGAAACTTCTCATTGGACCATTGAGAAAGAGTTTTACGATTATGTAAATGCACTTAATATTGGTAATCTAGTCAAAAAATACAGAGCATATCAATGGGGATTTAACACAATGAGAAAAAATGGATATAGAGGCAATATTACACCTCTGGAAGCCTTACGAAAAGAGCATAACCGAAACTATGCTAAACTACCTAAAGAGATATTGGATTTCCCTTCTTGCGTGCTTGATAAAAAGTACAATCAGTTTATGAAGGGTGGGCACCATGTTGGTTTAGTGACCACCAATAAACTCCTATTTTGATCGGAGCTGCTGTAAGTTTTTCTATTGCTTTGTTCTATACAAAACTTTTTGTGCATAAAGAATTTGAGTTTATAAGTCCTGTCTGGCTTGTGGTTTACCTCTTTGTTTTACTTAAGAATCTGATCATCTCCAATATACAAATATCTAAAAGAATTCTAAGTAAAGATATGAATCTCTCACCTGCCATAGTCGCCGTAAAAACAAACCTTGAGAGTGACTGGAAAAGACTTTTGCTTGCTAATTCTGTTACTTTGACACCGGGTACATTAACACTTGAAATAAAAGATGATATACTTTTTATTCATGTAATGGAATATAATAAAGATTTAAATAAAGAAAATATTACAAAAGAATTTGAAGATGTTATTGCTAAGATCTAAAGAGCAAGATAATATCTTACACAAGTTTTGTTTTCGGATAGACAATAGTTAATATTTAAGTAAAAAATTATAAACCAATAAAAAGGATAAAGATGAGTAGCATTAAAGATATAGATGCAAAAGCGGAGATTGCAAAACTAAAAAATGAGAATTGTGCAGAGGATGATGTATTTTTTCAAGCGATGGAAGAGGTACTTCTTTCTATCTTGCCACTGTTTGAATCAGATGAAATTTA
>WTAE01000188.1 GCA_013139765.1 Sulfurovum sp. | reverse complement strand
TTTATCTATTCAGTTGTTTTTACTCAGCAGTTTTGTTTGTATCTTCACAGTCTGGTGTTTCGGTGATGGTAATGGCACAACCATCATCATCTCCTCCTGCAGAAAGAAAGTCTGCAGAGAGTTCAGTAGAGGGTAGACCTGAAGTTTGAGGTGTGGGAAGTGTCTCTGCTTCCACACTTACATCTTCACTTGTGCTATTGCTCTCTACTGTACTTGTTATGGCAGTACTTTGCGTTGGGGCAAGCGCCTGCACTTCTTTTACTTTTAAAGCTTCAAAATGTGCAATGATGGCTTTATCCCCAGTAATGAGCTTCGTGGTCATCTTCTCTTTTATCACAAGAACAGGAATGCTTTTAGTACTTACAAACTTCAAAAATGAACGCGCAGAAGCTTCTGTGGTAGGAATGCCCGTGTAAGCAATGTTGTTATCTTTCAAATACCCTTTTACTTTAATACAGTGTGGACACGTTTTTGACTGTATGAGGTAATTCCCAGGTGCCGTTATAAAAGATTTATTTTTAGTCACAGCCAAAGTGTTTAGCCCCACAAAAATAGCCAAAACCATGGCGACGATGGTTAAAAAGTGTTTGTAGTTCGCAGCCAATGCAATGAGCAGTAAAGAGGAGAAAATACCTAAACAAAAAATACAAGGCTCAGGGTTTGCAACAAATTGGTAACTAAGAATGGTACCTTCAAAAGCAATGGCAGCGTAGAGTGACATAAAGAAGAGTGTTTCAAACACTTTGCTTTTTAAAGAGAGTGTTCCAAAAACCATTAGCATAAAGCTCCCAGCAATTCCAACGTAGTTGAGGTAAATAGGGTTAAATCTAAGTAACTCTCCAGCAAGTTTACAGCCTACTTCTCCACAGAGTGAAGTGTGTTGTAATTTGAGGTAAGTCTCTACGGCAATGTAAGCCAAGAGAAGCAGGGGTAAAACAATACGTGAAAATATTTTTAAAGCAAGTTGCATTTCTTATCCTTTTTGATTTAATGTCCTGTTTAGTGATCTGTTATTTGTGAAACAATCTCTAAAGATCTTGTTTTGGCAGCTTCTACTTCATCGAGTACAAGAGAGACAGCCATACGACGTCCCACATGGCTCTCTGGTTTTCCAAAGACTCTTACAAAAGAGTTTGTAGTAAAGGCATCATCTGGTACTTCAAGTGTTGGGTTAGCGTTATCACCGGAAGCTTTGTAAGCACCACAAGCACCAGAACCGTAAGTTGTGTAGTCAAGTGGTAAACCAAGCACGGCTCTTACATGTAAAGCAAATTGACTTTGACTTTGGGTGATGAGTGTTACCATCCCTGTGTCATGTGGACGAGGGCTAAGTTCAGAGAAGTACACTTCGCCATCTTTCACAAAAAACTCTACACCAAAGATACCACGACCACCTAAACCATCTGTCACTGCTTTGGCAATGTCTTTTGCTTTTTGTAGTGTTTCATCTGACATTTGCATGGGTTGCCATGACAGGATGAAGTCTCCATCTTTTTGCACATGCCCAATGGCATCACAGAAAGTGGTACCTGTTTCGTTACGTACCGTTAAAAGGGTGATTTCATAGTCAAAAGGAACAAACTCTTCGACAATAAGCTCAGAAGCATCACCTCTGGCTTCTTTTGCTATCTCCCATGACTTTTCAATGTCAGCAGGCGTTTTTGCAATACTTTGTCCATGTCCTGAACTTGACATGACAGGTTTAATGACACAAGGAAAACCAATGCGTGCACCTGCCTCTTTAAGTCCTTCAAGGGTAGTAACAAACTCAAAACCAGATGTTTTAAGTCCTAACTCTTCCGCAGCAAAGACACGAATGTTTTTACGGTTCATGGTTTTGTTTACGGCTTCCGCATTAGGAATGACATGAAAACCTCTTTTTTCTGCTTCAAAAAGTGCAGAAATAGAAATGGCTTCTACCTCAGGTAATATGTATGTAGGTTTCTCTTTTTCTATAAGAGCAAGTACTGCTGCTTCATCTTGCATGTCTATCGCGTACGAACGATTAGCCACGAGGTGTGCAGGTGCATTTTCGTATTTGTCTACGGCAATCACTTCAATGCCAAGTCTTTGTGCTTCAATAGCCACTTCTTTGCCTAGCTCACCAGAACCGAGGAGCATGATTTTAATAGCGTCTTTTTGTAGGGTAGTTGTAAATGTCATAGGGGAAACCTTTGGAAAAATATTAGATTAATTTTAGCGAAAATTCACTAATAGCTAATGTGTAAAAAAGATTTTTACATCGTTTTCCAAGAAAGGACCGCTGTTTTGTACTTCACAGCAGCCTTTTTGAGCTAAATAGATTATCGTACTTTTTTGCAGTTATTTTCCAAGATTCTTCTTCGCATGCTCTTGTACCATGGGGCAATTGATAGACTTTCCGCCTATGCCCCAGTTGCCTTCTTTTGTTTCGTCAATGACAACAAAGGTTAAGTCTCTAAGCCCTGGGTAAACTGAATCTATCGCATCGGTGATTTTTTCAATCAGCTCCGTTTTTTGTTTTTCATCAAAAACATTCTCTACAAGTTTTACATTAATATATGGTATTTTAAATCCTTTCTATTCTGTAATTATTTTTTAGCGATATTTGACTCTTTCATGACTTCAAAGGCATCCAAAGGATCCTCAAACACAATAAAAAGCACACAAGGCTCTCCTTTTTCACAGTAGGC
>WTAE01000222.1 GCA_013139765.1 Sulfurovum sp. | reverse complement strand
TACACCGTATTGGTCGTACAGGTCGTGCCGGTAAATCTGGTGAAGCGATCACTCTTGTAAGTCCAAATGAGCTTAGAACAATCAAACGTATCGAAAAAGATGTTGGTACAACAATGGCTTCACAAGTCATCCCTACACGTATGGAAGTACAAAACAACCGTTCAGATGAGTTGATTGCTAAAATTGCAGAGACAAAAGTAACAGACAAAGCCATTGACCTTGTAAAAACATTACAACATGACTTAGACATCGTAACTATTGCTCACCTCTTAGCATCTATGATTCAAAGTGAAAATTCTGTTAAAGGTAAAGATACCATTGGTCTTGGTCTTGAAGAGATAGCACTTCTTATGGAACGTGCAATGACACAACGTGGTGGTGGCGGAGGCGGTGGTGGCCGTAACCGTAGACGTGGTGGTGGCGGCGGAGGCGGTGGATACCGTGGAAACCGTTCAGGTGGAGGCGGCGGTGGAAGCCGTAATGGACGTTCTGGCGGTGGTGATCGTAACGGTCGTTCAGGTGGTGGAGACCGTAATGGACGTTCTGGTGGTGGACGTGACAGCCGTAATGGTGGTCAAGGTTCAAGAGGCTAAGCCTCTCAACCAACTTCCCCTACACTTGCATACTATGTTATGCAAGTGTCCTTCTCTCACTCTTTTTAATTTAAATCTTCTTGTCATATGTCAAGACACACATCCCTTCTTTCCGTTATTATAGACCCTTAGACTAAAAGGATCTCTCTTATGCAATTTACACAAAATAAAGTAAATAATTATTTTTTCTCACAACCCCATCAATCTTTTTTTATTTTGGCTTTTGTCTCAGCACTTGTGCTTATGCTGCTTTTCCTCTTTTCCTATAAAGGTTTAGTCACTCTCAACATAGACCCCACAAGTTTTCATGCCTATGGCTTTAGCTATTTACTTTTTACCCCTGCTTTTTTTGGCTTTTTATTTACTACATTCCCTCGTTTTTCTTCTACTCCCGCCATTGAAAAGTCTGTCTACCTACGTGTCTTTACACTTTTGGCAACAGGCTCCTTATTGTTTGTTTTAGGCGCACTTTTTCATCCTTTTCTTTTAGATTTGGGTCTAATCATACTCTTTGTAGGACACCTTTTTGGTTTTTTAATACTCAAAAATATTTATGACCTTACAGAAATGGACGATAAATATGACATTTACTGGCTCACAGTGACCATGGGCTTTGGTTTAGTGGGACATTTACTCTTCATCGTGGGTACGTTATTTTACATGCCTTTGGTAAGTATTTCAATGCAAATCTCTACCTATTTGTACCTCTTTCTTCTGACTTACTCTGTGGCCCAACGTATGATTCCTTTTTTCTCTCACTGTGTTGTTGAGAAAAACACTAAGATCATCAAGCAACTTCTCATACTACTTGTCTTACATATTCTGTTAGAAACTGTTTTCCCTGACAGCTCTTTTGTCATTGACTTAGCCATTGCTGGACTCATCACCAAAGAGTTAGTACGATGGAAACTTCCATTTCCAAATCCAAACCCTATGCTTTGGATCTTACACCTTTCTCTTTTTTGGGTGCCACTCTCTTTTTTCCTCTCCGCACTGGCTAAACTCACCCATCTCTTGACAGACATCTCTTTTTTAGCTTTAGGTATACATGCACTACTTTTAGGTTTTGTCTTAACTGCACTCATTGGTTTTGGTACCCGCGTCACCTTGGGACACTCAGGCAATACCATGCAAGCAGACAAATGGACCAAGGTCCTTTTTATCGGCACACAAGTGTTAGTATTGGTACGGATATTGACCTCATTTGTCTTTGCTTTGGGTTTCAACTTCATGATTCTTTTTGACATTTCAGCACTTGTGTGGCTCTTACTCTTTATTTCATGGGCTGTGCGTTTCTTTGCTGTACTCATACAAGGTAAAAATTTAACAAAATAATATATAATATGCCTTATTTACGAGGATGTGTACCATGCCCAATAGACCCATATATATTACCGACCTAGACCATACTTTTTTGCGTACAGACCAGTCTGTCTCAGACTTCTCGGAAAAAGTATGGAATGAAAAAGCCAAAGAGAGCATCCTCTCCGTAGCCACAGCTAGATCTTTTCAAAAGTCACGTGACTTTCTCTCAAAGCTGCACTTGAGTGCCCCTTTGATTCTCTTAGATGGTAGTATGATTGTGAGCCCTGAAAAAAAGCTCATAGATATTAAAACTGTCAACAAAGCTTTAGGTGATGCAGTCATAGAAGAGGGGAAACGTTTTGACATTTACCCTTTTATCATTACACTCAATGATGTAAAAACATTAGATGAGTCTTTTCTTTTTCCAACGTCACTCAACATGCACCAACATGGCGTCTTAGAAAACTACCGCAATGACCCTCGTATGCTCAAGTGTGAAAACATCCGTGCAAAAGAGTTGAACTTAAAATTGGTCTACTTTGGAGACTTTAACACCCTTAAACCTCTCACAGAACATCTTTCTAAAACCTTTGGGGATGTTTTAGAGTACAAACTCTCTCCAGAGAAGTACTCAGATGGTTGGTTTTTAACGGTGTTACACCCAGAAGGGGACAAAGCCCATGCACTGCAAAAAGTCATGGCTTACTTAGGACGGGAAACAAAAGATGTCACCGTATTTGGAGACTCTGTCAATGATATAGGGATGTTTAAACTCGCAGGTACTTCTGTAGCAGTTTCAAATGCTTTAGATGAAGTGAAAGAAGTAGCGAGTATTGTGCTACCCCACTCCAACGATGAAGATGGGGTTGCCAAATACCTAAAAAGTATTTAGTTAAAAAGTATTTGGCAAGCGTTTGGAGAAAAATTAATAGCTATTTAAAAGTTTAGCATTGAGTAACTCAAGTCTTTTAGGGGTACCAATATCTAGCCACTCACCTTCGTAGAGTTCACCCGTTACTTTTCCCTCTTTCATGGCTGCTCTAAGTAAAGGTGCTAAAGCAGATTTACCATACGGTACTTCTGCAAAGAGTTTCGGTGAGTAATAGCCAATACCAGAGAAGGTATATTGTCTGTTGTCAATGACCTTTTGCCCATCTAAGGCAAAATCACCCTCAGGGTTATGCTCAGGGTTAGGAATAAGAATTAAGTGGGCTAAAACCCCTTCTGCCAATTTTCTATTGTCTTGGAAATCATAGTCGGTAAAGACATCACCATTCACGACTAAAAAAGGTTCTTCTCCCAAAAGTGGCAATGCCTTAACTAGGCCACCAGCACTCTCTAATCCACCCTCTTCTTGCTCATCAGAGTAAGAAATATTTACACCCCAGTCTGAGCCATCACCCAAAGCTTCAGGGAGTTGATACCCTAAATGGGCAATGTTTATCACTATGTCTGTAAAACCTTGATGTGCCAACTTTTCTAGGTGCCAGACAATGAGGGGGATACCTCCCACTTTTAGCAGTGGTTTAGGTGTCACATCTGTTAACGGTCGCATACGAGAACCAAGTCCCGCTGCTAATATCATAGCTTTCATTTTTGTCCTTATTTCTACACGTAGGTAATTTTACCATCATATATGAGAAAAAGGTTTAAAGGGGTTTGTATTGTAAGTTATAAAGTTATTATTTTGAAAGGAGTTAAGGGTTTCTAGGAAGAGAGGTAAAACAACAACCGTGCCCAAAGGCACAGTCAGTTGATTACTTTTTAACGTTACCGTTGTTGTGCTTAGATGGTTCAAGAATTGGCTCAAGACCAACTTCTTTAGCCCATGCAGCTGTTAAGTCAAACGCAGCTGATGCAGTAGAAAGGTTTTTGTCAATAAGTTCTTGTTTCTTCTTAAATTTCTTTTCAATAACTGAAT
>WTAE01000108.1 GCA_013139765.1 Sulfurovum sp. | reverse complement strand
AGAAGCGCGGCGCTGAGTAGTTTTTTGTTTTTAATCATGAAATATGTGTGCACTTAAAGTCTAGCACAATGGCATCTGGGTTAAGTTTGTATGTACTATAATATATCACTAATGGAAAAGGATAACGTATGAAGAAAATATTGCTATCGTTCATCGTCACGCTTCAATTGACTTCAAGTGTTTTTGCTGGAGGAGACCTTGACGTTTTTGAGCCTGTAGTTGAGCAAGAAGAGTCACGTTTTTATATCGTGGTAAAAGCATTGAGAATTTTGGGTGATGAGACAGAACATGGGGAGGCTCTCCTTAAGGGTGATCGTGACTATGGTTTTGGTGTAGATATTGGGTACCGAATAAGTTATGGTTTTGCCATTGAATATGACTTTTCATTTTCGAAAAATACCGTACGTGAAACAAAAGTAGGATATGAACCTGAGTATGTAGATGGGGAATATATGACTTCATCACTTGATTTGGTATATGTCTATGAAGCAACGGAACGTGTAGGCTTGTTTCTAAAAGTAGGGTACGAGTATGAGTGGGAAGAGATAGAAGACCTTGGGATAGACAGTAGAGAGCACGGGTTTAATTTGGGTGTGGGTACAGAGATAAGCATCAATGAAAAGTTTAAATTTCTTATGGAATATGAACACTCAGCCATTGAAGGCCCTCGTGGTCCTTCTGTATATGCAGGGATTATGTACAATTTTTAGGTTTGTATGAAAGAGATTAATATTGTTAGGTATGAAAGTCCTGTAGGTGAAATGATTTTGGGCTCTTATGAGGGGAAGCTTTGCCTTGCTGATTGGAAACATCGTAAACATAGAAGCCAAATAGACAAACGACTACAAAAAGCACTTAGAGCTGAGTATGTAGAAGAGAGTTCAGATGTCATAGAGAAGAGCATTAAACAGTTAGATGCGTATTTTGTTAATGAACGTAAAACTTTTGATATACCACTGCTTATGGTGGGGACTGATTTTCAAAAGTCAGTTTGGCAGGGTTTGATAGAAATATCTTATGGGACAACAGCTTCTTACTTAGAACTCTCAAAAAGCATTGGGAAGGAAAAGGCAGTACGTGCAGTGGCCACAGCCATAGGTGCCAATGCTTTATCTATTTTTATACCTTGCCACCGTATTATAGGTTCAGATGGCTCGTTAACAGGGTATGCCGGTGGAATTGACGCTAAGAAAAAACTTTTAGATTTAGAGAAATCTTTTTAAGTACTTTTAACTATAATCATCATTCATTAAGCAGAGGATACTTTTATAGAAAAAGAAAAAGGAAAATAATGCCACAAGCACACAACAAAGCTTCAGATTGGTTTGATGGACTTTATCAGAACAATAAAACAACACAAGAGAACATCCCTTGGGCCAAACAAGTGGTAAACCCTTTGCTTCAAACATATATTGAAGAAAATAAAATGCACAAAGGCAAAGCTTTAGTCATTGGGTGCGGGCTAGGTGATGATGCAAAAGCTTTGGAAGATGCAGGCTATGATGTTTTGGCCATTGACGTTTCTCAAACAGCTTTAGACTTAGCCAAAGCACGTTTTGAAGGAAGCGATATAGTTTTTGAAAAGCAAGATATCTTTGATATGCCTACAAAATACCATGAACATTTTGACTTTGTATTTGAAGCCTTTACCATACAGTCTTTACCGGTAGAGTTTAGAGAGAAAATGATAAAAGCCATAGCCAATACCTTAGCACCCAAAGGTAAAATCTTAGTAGTGGCACATCAAAAAAACCGTGACGTAAAAGGCCCACCTTGGCCACTACAAAAAGAAGAGATAGACCTTTTTAAAACAGAAGGCTTAAACGAACTCTCTTTTGAAGTTTTAAGCGTACCGGGGCAAGTCTCTCCCCAACAGTTTAGAGTGCTTTATAGAAAGTAAGGTCAAACAGAGAGACTGTACTATTGACATCCTCCATGTGTGACGATAAAGGTTCCAAATTTCTTTTTAGGACCATCATCTTCATCTATCCCATTAGGGTTTCCATTGGGTTGAGGTGGTGCAATGGTTCCCATAGGGATGGAAATCTCAGAACCATCATACACACCTGAAAGTAAAGGAGCTTGGAAAAGTCCCATAACACTATGAATTCTATAAGCTTCCCCATTTTTTAAGATAGCGCTTAGGTCTACGTTAACACTGTCTGCATTGTCATAGTTATAGATAACCACTCTACCTCTGCGTGGGTCTATACCGTTGGCATCAACAAAGACTTTGTTTCCTGTAGTAGGTCTAGAGGTTGATAAGGTGTTACTTACACTAGATATAAGAGAAGTTTCTGGATCATCGATATTCCCATATATTGTATTGTCAGTAAATGGTATGCGGTCCCAATCTCCATACACCTCTAATCTTTCCGCAAGATAATTGTCTGTCACTGTAACATTTCCAGGGTAATTTCTTGCGTGAATACTAGAACCTCTGTTTACTTGCGAATAGCCCTTGTTATTTTTAATAATCATATCTTCAATGCCAGCTTGGGTTTCAACAATAAGGTTTGTTTTTTGCTGATTATCTCTAGGGTCTGAGGCACCTGCTAAAAACCAAACATTGTTTTCAATGGTAAAGTTATTTAAAGGAGCAGCACCTGTACTGTAAGGGTGTAAGCCTGTTTGAAAACCAAAAAATACGATGTTATTTGTAATGTTTTTATAGCCAGTTGTATTTTGTGTATAGACTCCATGAGAAGCCCCACGACCTGAATGTGCAAAGCCATTGTTGTAGATAATGTTTCCATGAAGGGTTGAGTCTATGGCAGTTTTCCAAAAGTCTATACCACCTCCAACATTATCGTAGGTAAGACAGTTAAAAATGTTGGTGTGTGCACCAAAAACGGCAATACCTGATTTTGCCTCTACATTTGGGTATCTCTCTATAGTGTTTCCTCTGTTGGTATCACTAGAGGTACACTCTATGTTGTAAAAATCTGTCCATTGACCATTGACTCTTAATCCTGCGCCAGTACTGCCACTGTTATACGAGTCTATACGTACACGTTGCCCAGGAAAAGGTTTAATAGATATAGGTTTTCCATCACTTCCACTTACTTCTGATACAAAACTTCCTTTATAAATACCCTCTTTGATCCAAATGGTTTGACCTGGTTTGGCAGGAGAAGAGGATGAGAGTGCAGTGGCTAGGTCTATGGGGTCAGCTTCTGTTCCTAGACCAGAGCTTGTGCCTGTTAATGAAACAAAAATACCTAGAGGAATTTCAATGGCTAAAGGAGTACAAGTAGAAGCAGAAAAAGTATCTGCACTATATACATTAAAAGCAGTAGAATCTGGATCATTGGCTTCTGGTAAAGTATTTTGTACATCGGAAGACCCTGAACCAGAA
>WTAE01000123.1 GCA_013139765.1 Sulfurovum sp. | reverse complement strand
AGGATTACTACTATGTTTGAAACCGTCATCGGTCTTGAAGTTCACGTACAACTTAACACTAAAACAAAACTCTTTTGTTCTTGTCCTACCTCTTTTGCAGAGCCACAAAATACCAACACTTGTCCTACTTGTTTAGCACTTCCTGGTGCCCTTCCTGTGGTCAATAAAGAAGCCGCAGTAAAAGCCATGAGACTTGGTTATGCCATCAATGCTAATGTAAACCATACTTCATTTTTTGACAGAAAATCATACTTTTACCCAGACAGTCCTTCTGCATATCAAATTACCCAACTCACCAAAGCCATTGTGCAAAAAGGTGAAGTGTTTATAGACTTGAAAGATGGGTCACGAAAACGTATTGGTATGACACAAGCACACTTGGAAGCTGATGCTGGTAAAAATATGCATGAGGGTAATCACTCGAAAGTAGATTTAAACCGTGCAGGTACACCACTGCTTGAAATTGTTTCAGACCCAGATATGAGAAGTTCAGAGGAAGCAGTGGCTTTTTTGAAAAAACTACACTCAACAGTACGTTATTTGGACATCTCTGATGCCAACATGCAAGAGGGTTCATTTCGTTGTGATGTAAACGTTTCTATTCGTCCTAAAGGGCAAGAAGCATTTGGTACAAGAGTAGAGATAAAAAACATCAACTCTTTCCGTTTTGTGGCAGCGGCCATTGCTTACGAAGTACAACGTCAAACGGAAGCCTATGAAGATGGTGTTTACGAGCAAGAAGTAAACCAAGAGACACGTTTGTGGAACGTGGATGAGGGTGTAACAAAGTCTATGAGAGGGAAAGAAGAAGCCGCAGACTACCGTTACTTCCCAGACCCAGACTTACGTCCATTGGTTGTAACACAAGAGATGATAGATGAAGCCAAAATCATGCCAGAATTACCTGATGCAAAAGTAAAACGTTATGTAGAAGAGCTTGGTATAAAGTCTGCTGATGCACATGTCATTACTTCAGACAAAGAGATGGCGTATTTCTATGAAGAGATGTTAGCTCAGGGTGCCAATGCTAAAACAGCAGTGACATGGCTTACTTCTGAACTGCTTGGACGTTTGAAAAAATTAAGTCAAAACATTGCTAATTCTTTTGTGGATGCAAAAACGCTTGGTGACATTGTGGCGAAGATTTCAGATGACAGCATTTCAGGTAAAGGTGCCAAAGAGTTGTTGGATTACATGATGGAAAATGAAAACCGTGATGTCGCAGCACTCATTGATGAACTTGGGCTTGCACAAGTGAGTGATGATGGTGCGATTTTGGCCATCATTGATGAAATCATTGCCAATAACCAAGATAAAGTGGAACAATACAAAGGTGGTAAAGAGAAACTCTTTGGTTTCTTTGTTGGCCAAACGATGAAAGCCTCTAAAGGTACAGCGAATCCTGGAAAAGTGAATGAACTTTTAAAAGAGAGACTCTCTTAATATGTAGGGTGTTGTGCCTTCACAACACCTTTTTATAGAGATTAAATTTTTGGTGTTGTGCCTTCACAACACCCTACAAAAGGGAGAAGTAACCATGCATAGCTTACTACTTAAACTCTCTGAGCGCATAGACAAATCCTCCAAATACCAAAAAACAAAATCATTTTTCCGTTCTCTACTTGATGATGTAAACTACCCTTATAAAAAATACTTTGACATGTTTATGGTTTTTCTCATTATTGTCTCAATTTCAGTGTTAATTTTAGACCAGTCAGGGAAAATACCTGGATGGCTCGTGACACTGGACCTGTATCTGGTCACTTCTATTTTTGCATTGGAGTATTTTTTACGTCTTTGGATTAGCCAAGATATACATAAAATGATACTCGCTAGACAAAATGATGATACAGCAGAAGGGTATTGGTTTATCCTGAAATCTAAGCTAAGATACATGCTCTCTTTACCTGCACTCATTGACTTTGTAGCCATTTTTCCTAAGTTTAGAATCATTCGTTTACTCAAACTGTACCACTACATGCATGGGGCTTCAAGCCTTTTTGATGCCTTGGTTAAAAAGCGTTTTGAGTTTATCTTTTTGGGCTACATGCTTTTTGGTATTACCTTTACGTTTGGTTCCATTTTTTACCTGCTTGAGTATGGTATCAATGAAAATATACACTCTTACCTAGACGCACTTTACTGGGCCTTAGTAACCATCTCTACTGTAGGGTATGGTGACATTTCTCCCGTAACGGAGCTTGGTAAAGTGGTTTCCATGTTTGGTATTGTTGTGGGTATTGGTATGATTTCTTTTGTGACTTCAGTCATGGTTTCTGCGTTCTCTGAACGTTTTGATGAGCTACGTAACCAAGACAGCATTAACCATGTCAATAAAATGCAAAATGTGGTCATTATTAATGGCTATGGACATTTGGGTGCGAGCATTGCTAAAAAATTAAAATTAAGCAAAGTGTACGAACCCGTGATTATTGAAAACAATGAGAAAAAAGCAAACTTCGCCTTGCAAGATGGACATAGAGTCATACAGGCAGATGGCTCTTCAGCGAAACTCATTAAAAGTATTTATTATAAAAACAATATTGTTGCCATGCTTACGCTGAGAAGTTCAGACATTGACAATATTTATTTTATTCTTAATGCCAAATCATTGCATATACAGAGTGTCGTGTATAGCCGCATGAATAATATTTTACTCAAAGCACAGTATGAAGCCACAAAAGTGGATGGTCTTGTTGAACCTTACGCTGTGGTTGAACATAAAACCTTTATGTATTTAAAAAATCAAGCGCAAAAAGTAGAGAAAGATGTCTCCTTTTTAGGCTATACTTCAAAAAGTCGTCCTTTATGCAAAGCGTTACGAGAAGCAGGCATTGGCGTGAAAATTTATGATATTGACGAAAACCGTTTGGCTTTAGCAAAGAAAGATGGCTTTCTTGATGTTGAGGCTATTCACCCCGAATATAGCCATATGCCTATCTTGAAAAAGAGTATTGTTGTCTGTGCTATGCATGAAGAGGAGATTAATGTGTATTATAGCATTACCTTACGTGCCCATGGATTTGAGTCTGCGATTATTGCGCTTTCAGACTCAAAAGAGGACAATAGAAAATTACTCTTAGCAGGGGTAAGTAAGATTTTTGATATGTATGAAGAGAGTGCTTATCTCTTTGTGGAAATGATAGAAAAGAACGAGAAGTCTAAATGATGACAAAGGAAGAAAAATGAAAATTGCCATTATAGGTGCAGGAAAATGGGGTACAGCACTCTACCATGCATACAGTCAAAACAATGAGGTAGTGATCTCTTCACGTACAACAAAAGAGATGGAAAACTTTGTTCCGATGGAAGAAGCATTAAAGTGTGAGTATTTGGTCATGGCCATACCTGCACAATATGTGCGTACTTGGATGGAAGAGAACTTTGTGGACCATGGACAGAACATTTTAGTGGCAGCAAAAGGCATAGAAACCAGTACAGGTGCTTTTTTAAATGAAGTCTATGGGGCTTTTGTTTCTAAAGACAGATTGGCCTTCATTTCCGGTCCCTCTTTTGCAGCAGAAGTACAACAGTCTTTACCTACAGCACTGAAAATCTCTTCATACAATAGTGACTTGGCACAAACCTACGCAGATGCTTTACCCTCTTTCATTAAAGGGTATGTCTCGGATGATGTGATTGGTGCAGAAGTCTCTGGGGCATACAAAAATGTGATTGCCATTGCTGGGGGAGTTTGTGATGGCTTAGGTTTGGGAAACAATGCAAGAGCGGCACTTATTTCACGTGGATTGGTAGAGATGACACGTTTTGGTGAAGCTTTTGGTGCAAAAACAGAAACCTTTCTCTCTTTGGGAGGGGCAGGCGACCTATTTTTAACAGCATCTTCTACTTTGTCACGTAACTACAGGGTAGGACTGGGTTTGGCTAAAGGCAAAAATATGCATGACATCCTTGAAGAACTGGGTGAAGTGGCCGAAGGTGTACCCACTGCTAAAGCCTTACATAAGATTTCAGTAGAAAAAGAGATCTATCTTCCTATTGCACAAGAAGTTTATGCGATGATTGAAGAGGGAAAAGACCCTGCAATGAGTGTAAAAGATTTATTATCTTAATGTCCTTAACGTCATTCTTAGCCTCTATTTGTTAAACTATATCTAACTACTTGGGAAAGGGTGAGATGTTGAAAATATTTAAATTATTATTACTCATAACCCTGTCTACTTTTCTTTTTGCAGAAGAGCCAAAAGAAGAAGAAAAAGAAGAGATAGTTTTACCTACACATACCATATCATTTTCTGGACAAGAATATTTTGAAAGTTCTGACTTGGAAAAAGCTTTAGGGGTAGACACAGTAAGTTTTTTTCTCTTCTGGAAAGATGACACACCCAAAATCAAAGACAAACTCCTCCCCACACTCAAAGAATCAGTCATTGCTTTTTACCACTCTGAGGGTTTTTATGATGTTGAAGTTTCCATTAAAGAAAATAAAACGAGTGTAGACGTAGAGATCAAAGAAAACAAACCAGTTCGCATTACGAGTATTGAAGTTAAAAGTGATTATGAATTGAAGAACTTGATACTTTTTGAAAAAGGTGAAATCTTTCGTGCCAAACCTTTTAGCGCTACTAAAACCAGAATAGTCGCGGAAATGTTCAAGGAAGGGTACTGCTCTTATGACTTAGTCTCTAAAGCCTATGTGGACTTGGAAAAACACAGTGTAGATTTAAAATATACATTAAAAAAAGGTGGTATCTGTACGTTTGGTAAACTCACAATCACGGGCTTAGAAACTGTAGATGAAGATGTGGTTATATCGAGAGTACGGGCTTTGGAGGGAGAACGTTTTTCTACAGAACTCGTACAAGACACATCCAATAACCTTTATGCACTTGGTGCTTTTGATTCGGTGCTCATCAATGTAGACAAAAAGTTTTACAATGTCATTCCTGTAGATATTGCTTTTACTGAGATATCTAAACCGTATCATTTGGAAGCGGGAGCAGGATTTGACACATATGTGGGTGCAAGGGTACATGGAGAAATCACTAAATTTAACTTTTTAGGAGATGCCCAAAAACTCAAGTTAAAAGCATCTTGGTCATCACGGGAGCAGTTACTTGTATTGAGTTATTTGAAACCGGCTCTCTTTAGTCTTTTTGATTATAGTATTGATTTAGGGGCACGTGTAGGGTATTCAAATTTAGAATATGATGGCTTCCAAGAAGCAAAAGCCTTTACCCGTGGCTATTTACAACATGAGGATGGGCGTGTTTCTTTAAAAACAGGTATTGCTTTTGAAAATATTGGTATTACAAAAGTAGACAATTTACCTGATATAGATAAAGCAGAACAAAACCTAAACGAAGGAGATTTTGTTTTGGCTTATCCTTATGTGAATTTTGTTTATGATGCTAGAGACTCTAAACTTAACCCTAAAAATGGATTTTATCTTTCTGCTTATGCAGAATTTGGTGGGTCATATGAAGAAGATGCTTCTGCCTACCTAAAAACACTTTTTGAAGCGCGTATCATACATACCTTCTCTAAGCTAACTTTATCTGCTGTAGGTAAGGTGGGTGTGGTAGATGATGACTCTGAAAATGGTTTACCTGAATCAAAATACTTTTTTGCTGGGGGTATTTTTTCCAACAGGGCGTATGGATTTAGAGAAATAGGGGTTATTATTTCACCTACACATGACACAATCAATGGCGCCTCCTCTTGGCTCAATCTTTCTGTTGAGGCAAACTATCCTGTATGGGGAGACCTTTATGGTGCAGTTTTTACAGACAACACCATGCTTACAGATGAAGCCTATGACTATAGTGGTGAAATCATAAGTACAGCAGGACTAGGTGTACGTTATATGACACCACTTGGACCTTTTAAGTTTGACGTTGGTCTAAACGTGCAAGACCCTTCCGTTTATGCCATTTCATTTCAAATAGGACAATCATTTTGAAATCCATACAATCACTGCTCCTAAAAATGCTTTTAGTGTTTAGAAAATTTTTAATTTATCTCATCATTACCCTGATTGTTTTAGCAGGATTGGTATATTTTTTAGCCAATTCTCCATGGGTCATTAAGAAAGCAGCAGATACTTTTGCACCGGAGTACGAGATTACGTATTCGCGTATCTATGGCAATATCATTACAGGGATAGAGATAGATGATTTGGCGTATAAAAACAAAGACGTCTTCAAGCACTTACAGTTAAAATGGAACCCCAATGCTTTGGCTAAGAGAGAGATAAAGGTCAATACCCTACATATCCAAGCTTTAAACCTTAGTACCATAGAAATGCTGGCAGCAGACTTTTCTTCTGACAGTAACGAAAGCAATGAAACACAAAGTCCTCTACCTGCCTGGATGCCAAACATTGTGCAGGTAGATGATTTTGCCTTGAGCATTGTGCAAAAAACCTACGAACCTGTCTGTATAAAAAGTGTAGACTTTAGACTCAAAGACACGACATTTAATTTAGAATCCTTAACACTTGAAAATGCAGGAGTAACCCTCTACACAAAAACCAACTTAGCAGACCTGGACTTTAATGCTAAAGTGAAAAACAATCAACTCTTAGGAAAAGCAAAACTTCAAGCCAATGAGGCACTTTTTACAGACTATAATTTAACTCTACGAAAAGAAGCTTTCTCCGACATAAACATTGACCTTGATGTGACTGAAAAACGTGTGATTGCTGACTTAGATACGGCATTAAAAGCTCTGCTTAAAGTAGAGGAAGATGCCTTTAATCTGGATGTAAATCGTTTAACAAGTCATGTAAACTTTCGTTTTAAAGATGCTTTACTCACAGCAGAGACTCAAGCAGTGATTGCCATGCCTTACAGTGAGGAGATCGTGTTACGAAATGACTTTAAAATGGATGACAACATTTCTTACTCTGGAGAGGTGTTTGCAAAAACATTTAAAGGCTTTGAAGAGAAATATACCCAAGCACTGAATGACTTTAACCTTAGTTATGAAGGTACAGGTACAGGCATAGAAGCAAAACTTGCTTCAAAAGTTTTTCAAGGCTCCTTTAGCTCTAAAGATTTTAAAAAAGCAAACTTTCACCTCGAAAGTAAAAAAGAGATTTTATTGAGAGAGTATCTGGAACTTCCTGCTGAACTCAATCAAAGTAAAGCCCAAGTAGAGATAGATGTACCTTTGAATTTTGACTCAAATACCTCTGCGTATATGGCAAAAGTAAAAATACACTCCAATGTAGTGAATGTAGATGCTGACATTACGTATGCGAAGTTTTTGAGTCTAAAATCGTCCATAGATATTCCCAAAGAATCACTTTTAAGAGCCTATAGCAAAGAACTCAAGTGGGACAATCTAAATCCCATTCAATCCAATGTGACACTTAAAGGAGAGAAGCTTGATGTGGCGATGAAAGCCAATGTGTTAAACATCAAAGCCAACTATGATTTAAATACAACCAAAATAGACGGAGACATTCGTCTAGGTAGTATGCATAGTAAACTTTCTGGTGTACTTGATAAGAAAATGAAGGTGGACCTAAGTGTTTCTGCCATTTCCACACTGCTTGTGAATGTCAATAAACTGATTGCAATAGAAGGTCTTCCTCCAATTGGGGGAAGTGCTAGTTTGTCTTTAGAGTCCAAAGCTTTAAAAACATTTTCTGTAGCATTAAAGTCACCACAAATTACCTATCAAGCAGACACACAAACTTCTCATGTCATAGATGATATAGACATCTTAGTTAAGCTCTCAGAAGGAAATGTGACGTTAGAACACTATACGCTTAGCTATGCTGATACCAAAATATTTTCCACAAAACCTTCTCATGTGACCATGACTGACACAGAAATAAAGTTTGCCCCTTTATGGATCAATGATGGACTTAAAATTGAAGGTCTTTATGACTTAAAAAAGCGTAAGGCCATGATTACAAGTAAAGCAGAGTCTTTACCTATTGTCCATGAACTCATAGACTTGAATACCTTTATTGACATCACAACAAAGCTTGAAGGTGAAAAAACCTCTGTACGAGGAAAAGTGGTTTTACTTGGTGGTGACATACACTACGACATGAGTAAAAAAACTTTTGCTTCCGACTCTGATATTATCATTGTACAAGATATTAAAAAAGAAGAGGCGAGTCCTTTTATGGACAATCTCTCTGTTAGTATACAAGTAACCAGCAAAAAACCTTTAATCTACAACAAAGATGCTGTTAACATAAAAGCGGATGTCCATGTGAGTGTTATTAAAGCGGAAGGTGATGATCTAGCTATTATGGGAGAAGTAAAAGTGCTCAAAGGTGGTACGTATATGTTTGAAAACAAAAAGTTTGTACTTTCTGACAGTTACATACACTTCACGGGTAACCCAGCAAAACCTCTTTTAAATGTAGCCGTGAACTATAGAGCCAAAGGCTATAAAGTCACCATTTACATTACAGGCTCTGCTGAGTTACCACAAATCCAGTTCACCTCTAAACCTGCGCTGACTAAAAATGAAATTTTGTCTTTAATCCTTTTTGACACAGTAGATAGCTCAGGTACAAACTCTGGTGATGCCATGATGAAAATGATGGGAGGCGCCATAGCCAAATCAGCTCTCACCGACTTGGGTATAAAAGTAGACCACTTGGCCATTGGTTCAGGGAATTCTGTGGAAGTTGGAAAGAAGTTAACAGACGATATCACCATCATCTACATCAACGACATCATTTCAAGTGTTGAAGTAAGGTATGCCCACAGTCTACGTTTAGAGAGTGTACTCTCTGTGAGTGAAGAGTCACAATCTTACGACTTTGTCTATAAAAAAGATTATTCGGAAGAAGATATGATCTTTTTTGGGAAAAAGAAGAAAAAATAGATTTACTACTTAAATTAAGGGTGAGGGGTGACCCCTCTAACCTTCATATTATTATTTTGGTTTGATATTTTGATTTAAATTAAAAATATTTTCTGGATCATATTTTTCTTTTATTTCTGTTAATTTAGCATAGTTCTCACCGTAGGCAGAAGGTACACGTTCATTCTCTTCTTCTGTCATAAAGTTAACATATGCACCACCCATGGCATGAGGTGTTGCACTCTTAAAGAAGGCACGTGCCCAAGCGATACATAGTTCATCCTCACTGCTATCGTCCCAACGTGCATGAACATTCATGATGTAATTAGCTTTTCTATGAACATAGGCTGTTTTGGTGATAGCTTGTCTCGAGGTATAGCCACCCATCTGCGCAATAAATATTTCACATGGTGAAGAAGGAATTTTTGATGCATATTCGACAATGACATCAAGCATTTCATCATTTAATCGCTCAAAATTGTGTGATTTCCAATAATTTCTTGCCCCTGGAGTAAGAAGAGGGTCAAAAATTTGTTGCCAGGCTTTATATGGCATCATTCCGAAAAATTCACCATGTGGTTCTGCAAATTTTCGAACAGGTTCAATCAATTTTGCGCCACTTTCTTCATCTCCAATATATAAAAATGCCATGATGACAACTTCTTTACCATGTACCTCTTCTGGTAGGAAAGGAAGTGGTGGGGCTTTTCGTATGACTGCCCAAATACTCATTTCATCAGGCAGTGTTGCTGTGTATTCCCGATATTTTTTTAGGGTCTCTTTTGCTGAATCAAAGGGTAAGGCAATGAGACCACAAAAAACTTCTGGACCTACAGGGTGCAATTGTAGTTCAAATTGTGTCACAATACCGAAGTTACCACCTCCCCCACGAATAGCCCAAAACAGATCGGGGTGTGCATCTTTACTTACCCGTATAGACTCACCGTCCGCTGTAACAATTTGTGCAGCAATCAGGTTATCTACCGTCATACCATGTTTACGTGAGATCCAACCAAATCCACCACCGAGTGTCAATCCCGCAACACCTGTTGTCGAATTGATTCCCAGACTGGTTGCCAAACCATAAAGTTGCGTTTCATGGTCAACATCACCTAGAAGGGCACCTGGTTCAACATAAGCTCTACGGTTTTTACTGTCTACAAAGACGGAGTTCATGGTTGATAAATCAATCATCAACGCATCATCACGTATACTACTCCCCGCAATGTTGTGTCCACCGCTTCGTATAGAAAAATTGATACCACTCTCTTTTATAAACTTGATACATGAGACAACATCCGCTGTTCCGCTACATTGCACCATGAGCTTTGGACGTCGATCAATCATATCATTCCATATGCTACGAACTGCATCGTAATCACTGTCTGTATCGGTAACAACTCTACCACGTATAGTGGCAGAGAAGTTGTCAATATCTATTTGTGTTAGCGTTTTCATTATAATCCTTTTTAAATAGATTAAAATCAAAGTCAAATGACAACTCATCCGACTCACCATAACGTTAGATAAATATAATATTTTATATCGTTACCTTAGTGTACTAATTACTAGTGTAACTTATGTGTAATTACTAGGCATTAGATCATTCTAAGTCAATAAGATTAGCAGATATATTTGATCTATGTCAATTTATTTTGAAACAAATTATGTCATGATATATGCATATATTTTTATATTAGAGTATATTCTATAATAGTATAATATATATAAGTGTAAATTTATCATTTATTCATCTTATAAGGTGATGTATAAATAGTTAAAGTTGTTTTACTTATAGATAATTCATAAACAATTCATATTGATTACTTATCATATATGTATATTATTTTAAAAGGAAAAATATGAAAACACAGAATGGGAAGAAAATTTTAGGACTGAGTTTAGTAACAGCACTGTTACTTGGGTCAAGTGCATATGCAGGGCATGTTGTTGGTGCTGATGCAGCTGCTGCATATGTGGCTAGTACACCAGCAAAACAGTTTAGTTTTGGTGGATTAAATTTAGAGAATGTAACTGTTAACATGGTTACAGGGATTGATAATGTTCCTATAGATGGTACATTTGATCCCATTACAGGAGAGTATCCTCAAATGGCTTTGGGTGACTCATATGAATCTAGTGTTTTTGGTAGTGGTGATGATAAATCAGACCCTGCTACAAGATTGGGGTATGTGGTACAAAAAGTTTGGCCTATAAGTGAGCCGACTGGTATCAAGGTGGTTAATAATGATACTGCCACGAGTAGTGGTAAACCTCAAAATTGTATTATGGGATCTTCTTATCAAAGATATCAAAATATGGATGATGATACTAGTGGTAGTGGATTTCTTGATACCACACATGTTGATGGGCCAAAGCCAGTAATTTGTTCAAGTGATGCAGGTACCAGTAAACGTATTCAACTTATACTGAATCAAAATGTGGTAGCTAATGCTAATGCAGGTGAATATGGACAATACGTAGACTTAGTTTTCAATATTGACTCACCTGACGGTCTCAATAGATACCAGGTTTTCCAAAAGGTCAGCAACTTTACAGGTAAGAGACTAGATGGATTTACACTAGAGGTACTAAATAGTGCCGGTATTCCAGACGCTAATCTTACGCTTTCTTTAGGAATTGGTGAAGAGGAAGATTCACTTGGTGATCTGACAGGTGGAGATTTGTTTGCTGCTGAAGAGATGGCATTTTACCCACCTGGTTTATGGGGAGATGGGTCAAAAAAACATTTACCAATAGGTTGGTTTGATAGTGCTCCTTCTGGTTATTATGTATCGCTTAATGAGGCTAATAATACAATGACTTCAGCAGATGTACAGTTTGGTGGTAATTATGTCCCACTTTTTGGTAATTGGCAACCTGACAAATGGGTAGCTTGGGGAATGCATATAGTTATAGATCCATTGGAAGAGCCTGAACTTATAGCATATTGGGGTAATCATCCTGATAGACCAGATGAAGCACCTGCTTGGTATTATGGTATGGACCATAACTTAACTGATGGTGTTGATACAAACTTTACAACACCTTCACAAGCGGAGATTGATAAATGGGAAGCTAATCCAGAGAAATATGTGATAGATGACATTGAGGATCTGCCTAATATATCTTTGAACTATATCGTTAATGTGGGTGTAGGTATAGACAATAATTTCACTATCCGTGTTACTCCAAAAGTTTCAGTAGATCAAACACCTCCAAGCTATATTAGTAAGGATGATAATGAGAGTTATATAGTGCCTCCTCAATTATGGGTAAAACCAACAGCAGATGCTGGACCAGATAAAACAGTGCAGGTCAATGAAACTGTTACCATTACAGGAACAGGAACTGACAGTGATGGAGAAATTGTCTCTTATGAGTGGAAATATGGTACTGAGATCGTAGCTACTACAGCTTCATTTGACCATACACCAGATACAGTAGAACCTAGTACATTCACTCTCACTGTAACTGATAATAATGGTTTGAAAGGGACAGACAGTATGAATCTTACAGTGACAGCAGTTCCAGTTGTAACACCACCAGCGGTAACACCACCTATCTATATACCAAGTAGTAGCGGTGGAGGTTGTACATACAATCCTAACAGTAAGAGTTTTGACATGACATTCTTGTTAATCATGGGATTAGGACTTCTGTATCCATTTAGAAGAAGATTTTTAAAATAAGTCTTCTCTTTACATAAAATAAACATTCAATATGGAGTAGCCCTAGCAGCTGCTCCACTCTTTGTTTTCGTTCCCATTCGTCTCCGATGGGAATGCATACGAAAATTTAAACTACGAAACCCTCTCCAGCGCATTTACTCCTTCATTACCCCGAGATTAGCAGATATATTTGATGTTTGTCAATGTAGTTCGGAAAAAATTATAGTATAATTTATTTATACACTTGTATAACTAGAGTGTATTCGATAATAGCATCGTGTCTACAATTATAAATTTATTATTTATTCATCTTATTAGGTGATGTAGGGTATGGCTTTAAAATTAAGTGAAAGAAGGAAGAATATGAAATCAGAGAATGGGAAAAGTATTTTAGGACTGAGTTTAGTAGTAGCGATGTTACTTGGGTCGAGTGCGTATGCTGGGAAAATTAAGGGTGCTGATGCAACTGACGCTTATGTACCTACTGTACCATTACCAACGCAGTTTGGTTTTGGAGGTTGGAGTTTTGATAATGTTGATGTCAGAATTGTGAATGTGGCTGATTTTTCTGGAAGTATTGGAGATTTTAATACAACTACGGGTGTATATTCTTCTATGACGTATGAGGAGTCTTTTGAATCTGATATTATAAGTAGGGAAGACAACGTCACTATTATGGGACATCTTCATGGAAAAGACTGGCCGGTGGGTGAACCTGCAGGTATCAAGGTCATCAATGATGATAATAAAACTAGCAATGGAAAACCAGTGAATTGTATCATGACTACTTCTTATCTTGATACTGGATACCTTGATACTGGATCACCCAAACCAGTAATTTGTTCAAGTCCATTTCAGACACATAAACGTTTTAAAATTAATCTATTGGAAACTACAGTAGCTAATGTAGCAGATGGAGCAGAAGGATATGGTAAACCTGTCGAGATTGTATTTAATCTTGACGATACGGATACAAATACAACTGTTAGAAAATATCAAATTTTACAAAAACTCAATAATTATTCAGGGAAGAGACTTAAAGGATACATGGTCGAAGTACTGGATGAAAACGGAAGTAAAAATGATGCTTTAACTCTCTCTTTAGGAGAAGGTGAAGGCGTTGACGAGAATGGTACGCTTGATGGTAGTGACATTTGGGGTATTGAAGATATGGCAAACATGTCACATGGTTTATGGGGGCCTTATGAAGAACATAAGGGTGAAGTACGTTTTGAGAATGGATTCTTTGATTATATAAGAGCTTATTATGATGTAGATCTAAATACGACAGATAATAATCGTTCTATATCTTCTACTGGAGATATGCTTGGTGGTAATTACCAGGCAATCTTTGGTAACTGGTTACCGTCGATTTGGGAACCGACGGGAGTCTTCTATGATGAAGATCATGATCCAAGCACAGATAATATACTTCAAGCATTCTTCGGTACTGCACCAGGATTCACTGAAGACGCATGGTATAAAAGAAGTGTAGATGATAACGTTACAGATAATATACCTCCTGTATATACTTGGGCATTGGCAACAGATGCAGATTTTGCTGAATGGTCTGGTGACTGGTATAATGTTGGAAAGATAGAAGATGTATTGAATCTTGGATTGAATTATATTGTTAATGTTGGAGAGAATGCACTTATTGGTAAGACATTTATCATTCGTATTACTCCCTATGTTGATATTAATCAAACAGTTCCAAGCTATGTAGGTAAAGATTCATCGATTCCTACACCACCAGTTATCACTCCTCCACCGGCAAATGTTGCACCAACAGCAAATGCAGGAGAAGATAGATTTGTATTTGTACTTAATCCGATGCTCATCATAGGTTCAGGAACTGACGGTGACGGAAGCATTGTTTCTTATGAGTGGAAAGAGGGTACTACGGTATTGGCTACTACAGCGGCATTTACATATATACCAAATGCACTTGGAGGACATACACTCACTCTTACAGTTACTGATGACGGTGGGCTCACTGCAACAGATAGCATGACGGTTACAGCAGTAGCATCTTCTAGCGGTGGCGGTGGAGGTTGTACATACAATCCTAACAGTAAGAACTTTGACATGACATTCTTGTTAATCATGGGCTTGGGACTTCTTTATCCATTTAGAAGAAGATTTTTAAAATAAGTCTTCTTTTTGAATAAACTAAACATACAATACGGAGTAGCCCTGGTGGCTGCTCCACTCTTTGTTCTTCTTTATATCACTCTATTCCAGGATCAAACGATTGACCTGCCGAATATATTTTCCGACACAAAATCACTTTTTTTTCTTATTGTTTTTTATCCAGTCATTGAAGAGTTGGCTTTTCGTGGGATGATTCAAGAAGTTATCGCTAGAAAAACAAAAGACTATCCTGTCTATTTTTACATTTCACTAGCAAATGTTTTGACCTCAGTCCTTTTTGTTCTCATGCACTTTGTCCATCATACACCATTGTGGGCACTCTTGGTGTTTATACCTTCATTGGTCTTCGGGTATTTTAAAGAGCAGTATAAGCACATACTTCCAAGTATTATTCTGCACATGTTTTACAATGCCTGTTCTTTGTTTCTGATACTATAAAACACAAATTTTTTTACGAAAGTCTATCCCTAAAATCTTCATAGCCAAACTCACGTAAAACTTCCACAGACCCATCTTCTTTTTTTACGACAATGGAAGGTAGTTTAATGCCGTTAAAGGTTGTGGCTTTTACCATGGTGTAGTGCATTTGGTCTTCAAAGACAACTTTATCACCTATGGTGAGAGGTGTGTCAAAACTGTAGTCTCCCATGATGTCTCCTGCCAAACAAGTGTTTCCTGCCAAACGGTAGGTATGTGCTTTTTCTCCCACTTTTCCGGCACCTTCTACTTCTGCTCTGTAAGGCATGATGATAGTGTCAGGCATGTGAGCTTCTGCGGAGCTGTCTAATATAGCAATATCCATACCATTATGTACAATGTCTAGTACAGAAGTCACTAAGGTACCTGTCTCCCAGCCTATGGCTTCTCCTGGTTCTAGATACACTTCTACATTGTATTTGGCTTTGAACTCTTTTATGAGGCGTATGAGCTTCTCTACATCATAGCCTTCACGGGTAATGTGGTGTCCTCCACCAAAGTTTATCCATTTCATTTGAGGGATATACTTTCCAAACTTCTCTTCAAAATGTTTGAGTACATTTTCTAAGGCATCAGAACTTTGTTCACAGAGGGCATGAAAGTGTAAGCCGTCACACGCATCTAAGATACTTTCATCAAAGTTTAACAGTGTGGTACCTAAACGTGAGTTGAGTCCACAAGGGTTATAAATCTCTTTGGGAGCTTCGGAATACTCAGGGTTTACTCTTAAACCTATAGAGAGTAGAGGGTTAAAGGCTTTGGCTTTAGCAGCAAAACGTTTAAACTGTGCAGGAGAGTTAAAGACAAGATGATGAGAAATGCTAGCAATCTCTTCCAGTTCTTCTTCTTTAAAAGCAGGGGAGTACGTGTGTACTTCTTGGCCAAAAGTCTCATGAGCTAACTTCGCTTCATGTAGTCCTGAAGCACAACAACCATTGAGCGCATCTTGCAGTAAGGGAAAACTTTTCCATAAAGCATAGCCTTTAAGGGCAAGTAAAATCTTTGCAGAAGATTTTTCGCGTATGTCAGAGATGAGCGAGAGGTTCTTTTTGAGTTTCTTTTCGTCTAAAAGCCAGTAGGGTGTGGCTAAGTTTTCATGATATTTATTTTTCATACAAAATTATAGCAATGATTTGATATAATTAAACATTCGACACTACAAGGAAGTAATAATGGGACTAAGAAAGAGCGGTACACGTAACACTTTAAAATTTTCTGCAGAGGAAGTAACCTTAGCTGTAGACATGTTAGCATCACTAGAAAAAACAATTGACATGGTCTATTACCTTATGGAGAGAGAAAATGTAGGCACATTTGTGCTCATGCTTCTTAAAGCAGAAAATGCGGACATGGGAACAATTTTAGAAAAAGAAAAAAGAGATACAGATATTTTATTTGAAATCAATAAAGAGAAATCTACCTATGTAATGCTCTGTCAAGATACCAAAGTAGATGGTGGTTACAGATTTGCTGAGCGTGTCATTGAGAGTATTGCAGCAGGAAAAGGTACAGATATTTATTGTTCACAGGTAGAAGTGCGTACAACAAAACATCCAGTCAAAACAGTACTGTTTACATTGTTAGAAATCTTCTTAAAAGCACAACGAGAAACAAAAACCAGCGAAATTGTATATAAAAGCCTTAATTAGAAGACTTGTGAGTATTATTAGAGCTTCCTTTAAGGGGGTTTACGGTAAAATCCCGACCAAATATACCTACAGAGATGCAGGTAAAAAACCATCAAGGATGATTGAATATGAAAAGAACATACCAACCCCATAGCACACCAAGAAAAAGAACACACGGATTCAGAACAAGAATGAAAACTAAAAATGGTAGAAAAGTAATTTCTGCTAGACGTGCTAAAGGTAGAAAAAGACTTTCTGTATAAGTCTTTGCTAATTCTTTTGAAACGAAGCATATGAGTAAAATAAAACATTTTACCCGCATTCAAACGACAAAAGAGTTTAATGTAGTGTATAAGCGCGCTACAAAAACATGGCACAACCAATATTTTGTACTCTTTTTTAAGAAAAATGAGTCACAAACTGTTGGTTTTGTTGCCTCAAAAAAAATTGGAAATGCAGTACATCGAAATAGAGCAAAACGTTTGATGAGAGCACATTTTATTGAAAATATTGATCTACTTACTTCAGGATCTTATGTTTTGGTTGCAAAACCAGAGCTATTAAGTAATGACTTCTTGCAAACCAAGAAATCTTATCTTCATGCACTTAAAAAGTGTTCTGCATTACAAAATTAAACACATATTTAACATAATTTTAACACAGTTAAGACTATACTACTAGACTAATAATTTTAAAGGTAATACTTTTGGAACAACAAGATTTAAATAAACGATTACTTCTCGCACTTGCACTCTCATTTTTTGTATTTGTAGGATACAGCTATTTTTTCCCTGTAGAAAAAACACCTGTAACTGAAAACCAAACAGCAGCTAAAACTGCACATGCAACACCTACTGTAACAGCAGACAAAAGTGCACCAGCACCAGCTGCTACTACTAAAGCAGACGTGAGTGCTGCTCCAGTTCAAAATGCAGTGCCGTCTATTGCAACAGTAACTTCAGATAGCTATAAAATGACCATTGATGAACTTGGACGTATATCACAAGTTGAACTTTTAGAAGAAAAGTACCAAGTAGATGAGGGTGTCAACCTTCAAATGTTAGGTCAAGATATGGTGAAACCTCTTGAAGTTAGATTTGCAGATGCAAAACTTAACGAAGAAGCATTTAAAACACCTTATGTGAATGCCGGAGCAAAAGCACTTTCTGTGAAAGACGGTAAAGAAGTGTTAATACTTACACAAACACTTTCCACTATGACCGTGACTAAAACTATTACCTTTACAGCAAATGGTGCGTATGATGTTTCTATTAAAACTTCAACACCTGCTTCATTTTTCCTCACACCAGGACACAGACCTATGGCAGATACTTCTGTCTATATGCTTGTACGTGGTGTCTTGGTAAAAGGTGCAGATGACATCATCACAACGATTGAAGATGAAGATGCAGAAGGCTATGAGAAATTTGAAGGTGCAAAAATTGCTTCAGCATTTGACCGTTATGTGGCTTCACTCTTTTTTGACTTTGACAAAGGTTTAAATGTTTCTGTTTTAAAAGAAGCAAACGGAGATCCACTGCTTTTTGTTGAAGGTAAAGACAGCTTAGATGTACATGCGTACATTGGACCAAAAAATGCAAGAACACTTGAAGCTATTAACCCTGAGCTTACAGATGCCATTGAGTTTGGTTGGTTCTCATTTTTGTCTAAACCATTCTTTAAAGTGTTACTTTGGATTAACGACTACGTAGGAAACTGGGGTTGGGCGATTATCCTCTTTACATTGCTTGTGAAGTTTATTCTTTTCCCACTTTCATACAAAGGTATGATGTCTATGCAAAAGTTGAAAGACTTAGCACCTAAGATGAAAGAGATTAAAGAGAAGCATAAAGGTGATCCTGCCAAAATGAATGCGCAGATGATGGAAATGTACAAGAAACATGGCGCAAACCCAATGGGTGGATGTTTGCCACTCTTGCTTCAAATTCCTGTTTTCTTTGCACTCTACCGTGTACTTCTGAATGCCGTTGAGCTTGAAGGTGCACCATGGATACTCTGGATAGAAAACCTTGCACAGATGGACCCTTACTTTGTATTACCTGTGTTAATGGGTGTTTCTATGTGGTTCCAACAACGTATTACACCGTCAAACTTTACAGACCCACTTCAAGAGAAAATCTTTAAATGGTTCCCTGTAATTATGACTATTTTCTTTGTATACTTCCCATCTGGATTGGTACTATACTGGCTAGTGAATAACCTGTTTACTATTGGACAGCAGTACTTCATTAACCATATGTATGCAAAACAAAAAGAGGCTGCAGTGGCGGCACATAAAAAGTCAAAGGACTAAGGGATGAAGAAGGTTGAAGCAGCAACACTTGAAGCAGCCTATGCCAAAGCTGCAAAAGCTTTGTCTTGTTCTGTCTCTGAACTTCAAAGTGAAGTCGTACAGCACCCCTCTAAAGGGTTATTTGGTTTTATGAAGAAAAATGCCATCATTGTGGCATCTTGTTCGAAGTCAAAGAAAGTAGAATCTCCCACATCTGAAAATAGCACAGATACTATTGAAGAGAGTGTTGCTACAGAGATACTTGATACGGTTAAAAAAACATCTCAAAAAGAGAAGTCTGCTCCTGTTGAAAGAAAAACAGTAGAAACAAAAACAGCTGAAAAGAATGCTGTTTTAGATAACTTTTTTGAAGCAGATGCACAAGAAGAACACAGTGACGAGATAGAAGAAGAATATGAAGAAGAGAATGTGGTTTATGATGAGTTAGCACTTATGATAGAAAACCAACTCAAAGAGCTTCTTTCTCACTCATGTTTCGACATTGATGTGGTTGAAGTAGATGTACATGACAACACAGCACTCATTTTTATAGATGGTGAAGATGCTGCGCTTCTCATTGGAAAAGAAGGGTACCGTTATAATGCACTTTCTTACATGATATTTAACTGGCTTCATAGCAAGTATGAGCTCTTTATTAAACTTGAAATTGCAGAGTTTTTAACCACACAGCAAGAGATGATACGTAATTACATTAAACCTCTTATAGAAAGTGTTGAAAAAGAGGGAAAAGGTAAAACACGTTTCCTTGATGGTATTTTAGTTCAAATTGCTTTAGAGCAGTTACGTGAAAAATTCCCTGACAAATATGTGGCAGTAAAAAGCACACGTGAAGGCAAAAAGTTTGTGGTTATCAACGAATTTAACAGCCCGGCAAAAAGTCGTCACTAAGACCTATGCATAACTCTATTGCAGCCATTGCCACAGCACATGGTGTCTCTTCTATCTCTATTATTAGAGTGAGTGGCGCTAGGGCCTTAGAGATAGGTCAGAAAATCTCTCACTTAGAAAATATCATCCCACGACACGCCCACCTTAGTTCTTTATATAATTCCACTGACGATCTTATAGACCATGCTATCATGATTTACTTTGCTGCACCTCACTCTTTTACGGGTGAAGAGATTGTAGAGTTTCAGTGTCATGGAGGGATGATTGTTGCCCAAGAAATACTCGATACCATTGTCTCTTATGGTGTAAGACTGGCAGAGCCAGGTGAGTTTTCAAAACGCGCTTTTTTAAATGGAAAAATAGACCTCACTGAAGCAGAAGCCATTTCCAAACTGATTGAAGCGAAGTCTGTGGATGCTGCGAAGATTTTGGCCAAACAGATGAAAGGTGAACTCAAAGTTTTTGTAGATGAAAGCAGAGAAGCACTTTTACGTTCTTTGGCTTACTCAGAAGTGATGATTGACTACGCAGAAGAAGACATTCCTGATGATATTTTAGACAGTATTGTGACCCAACTAGATGCACTCTCTGAGCAAATAGAAACGATTGTTGCAGCGAGTCATAGACGAAGAGGACTTATAGAAGGTTTTAAAGTTGCTATCATCGGTAAGCCAAACGTAGGTAAAAGCTCTTTACTTAATGCCTTACTCTCTTATGACAGAGCTATCGTTTCAGACATTGCTGGGACCACGAGAGATACTATTGAAGAGCAAGTACGTATTGGTTCACACATCATTCGTTTGGTAGATACCGCAGGCATACGTGAGTCTGAAGATACCATTGAAAAAATCGGTATTGAACGCTCTCTTTCCTCTGTGGAAGATGCAGATGTTATTGTGGCACTTTTTGACCGTTCAAATATTGCGGATGAAGAAGACAATAAGATATTTTCTATTTTAGAAAACTTAGAAGATAAACATATCATTGTGGCACTCAACAAATCAGACTTAGACCCTCAATTTTCTTCACCTAAACTCTCAGAGTATGATGTCATTGAGGTTTCAGCAAAAAAAGCGTTTGCAAAACTCACAGAAAAACTTGAGCTACTTTTTGATGGCATAGGTGAGGGTGAAGAACTTATGTTGATTTCTGCTAGACAAATAGAAGCAGTCATTGCAGCTAAAAAGGCCATAGCAGAGGCAAAAATGCCTCTGCTTGATGGTGAGTTAGAGTTTTTCTCTTACCATTTACAAGAGGCGGTGAAGTCCATTTCCTCGATTTCCAAACCGTATGATTCTGAAGAGATACTAGACAAAATGTTTGGTGAATTTTGTTTAGGAAAATAAAATGAAATCTTTTGAAGAGATGTGGAAAAAGCTACAAGACATTGAAAACATTGAACTTTATGTGATCGTCGTACTTTTTTTCTTTACGCTTTGGTTTATACGTAATACGTTTAAGTATTACAGAGGTGAAAAACGTAAAATAAAACAATTGCACCGTTTTGCAAGAGAAGGAGAATCTATTTCTCAGTACGAACTTGCCAAACGTTATGCCAAAGGTCAAATGGTTAGAAAAAGTAAACACAATGCTGCTTCATTTTCTCAAAAAGCAGCACTCTCCGGTGACAAAGATGCCAAAGACTTTTTTGATGACATTATGAAAAAAGATAGTTAAAAACAAAGATAGTTGAGCATAAAGATAATAGTGTATAATACGGCACAAACAATAAGGGTTTAGAATGAATAAGTTTTTCGCAGTGGCAACAACAATTTTACTTTCAAGCATGTTTTTTACGGGATGTGTTCCAAGGGATGTACCTTTGAACCAGTCCAACAATAGAGCCAATATCTATAATGTCAATGATGTAGATATGTCAGATCTTGATGAAAATCTTACAGAGTCTGAAATGGTTATTGTCGAAAATTCTGAAAATGCTAAAATGGCACGTATTCCTTTCCCCACATCAGAGTATTATGCTTTACCAAGATCAGGTAAAGGGACAATTAAAGGGAAGATATTTGTTTCTGATTTATATAATGAACAAGTGGTAGGTGCTTCGACAAGATTGTATTTAAATCCTATTACTTCTTACTCAAAGCAGTGGTATGTTGAGTCTTACTTGGGTGGAAACAAGATGCAAAAAGCAGATTCACGCCTCTTTAACTACATGAAATTTACCACTGCCAATGCTTCAGGAAACTTTGCCTTTTATGGTGTGCCATCTGGAAACTATTATTTAATTGGTACAGTAAAATGTGGAACTGCCTGTGGCTATGAGAGTGAGCAAAACATACGTCTCGCTACACGTGTCTCTGTGCAAGGGAATCAAATAGTCAAAAAAGATTTAACTAGAAATACACAGTATTAGTTTAGACTTTGATGTGGCCTATCTAAAACATGACTTAGTCATGTGAGCCCTCTGCTGAAGAGTGCTTTGTGAACAGAGTTCACAAAGTATCCCATCAGTCAAAATGCTTATCCTCTGGGATAAGCCTCATCAGAACGGAGCTTATCCTTTTGGGTAAGCTGTTTCAAGTGCCTGGTATAATCCTTCAGGGCTAATGTTTTCTTCTTCGTCTAAGATGCCTTGCATCATTACATTGTCTTCTTCACCATTCCAAATCTTCACATAAGAACCATCTTTGTAGCCATGGTCTTGTCTAAATTGATTGAGAATGTTTTTACCGACATAAAGTTTGTAAAGTGCATCAAGGTTTAAGCCTGACTGTATGGCAACGTCAATAAATGCAGCCATGAGTTTTTCTGTAGACTCTCCACAAAAAAGTGTTTTCATCAGTACTTCTACCACTTCAATTTGTTCATAGTAGTCTTTAAAATGTTCTTTTAATTCTCCTGAAAATTCAGAAAAGTTTGCAAGGGATGTGATGTTGTTTGCAAGTGTGTCAATGCTTCCTAAGTTCCCTTTTTTATAATCTTCAAGCCCTTGTGACATAATAAAATGCCAAATGTCTACCGCTTCAATTTTAATGTTCGCATAATCAGGTTTTGCATCAATATTTTTCCAGTGTTTCCATGGGTAAGACTCTATAAGTTCTGCACACTCAAGGTAGGTACAACGTTTCCAATCAATGATTTTTCCATTTTTTGTCGTGCCATTTTCCCAACCCAAACCATTGGTTGCATCATTGAGTTGCTGTTGCAGTTCTAGCATTTGTAAAATCTTATCCATTTGTAGCCTTTAATTCTTAATGGGTTATTCTACCTTTTCAAGCCTTATTTAGCACTTTTTTAGTAAAATACTACTCTTAATTATCGCCCCAAAGGACGCACTATATGTCAAAACCTGTTGAAGATTTAGATGAAGTTTTAAAAAATCATAAGCTAAGCAAAGAAGAGTATGAAGATATCTTACGTATCTTAGATGGAAGACATCCAAATATCGTTGAAATTGGTATTTTTTCTGCCATGTGGTCAGAGCACTGTTCTTACAAGTCAAGTACCAAATACCTTAGAGGTTTTCCTACCACTGCACCATGGGTCATCCAAGGTCCTGGTGAAAATGCTGGTGTCATTGACATTGGTGATGGTATGGCTGCAGTCTTTAAAATGGAATCACATAACCACCCTTCATTCATTGAACCTTTTCAAGGTGCTGCAACGGGTGTAGGTGGGATTTTACGTGATATCTTTACGATGGGAGCAAGACCTGTAGCAAACATGAATGCTTTACGTTTTGGTAATGTTAAAGGTGACTCAGACACAGCGAAGTACCAAAGACACTTGGTACGTGGTGTGGTAGATGGTATTGGTTCATACGGTAACTGTATGGGTGTACCAACCATTGGTGGTGAAGTAAGTTTTGATGAATCTTACAATGGAAACATCCTTGTAAATGCCTTTTCACTAGGTCTTGTAAAATCAGATGAAATCTTTTTAGGGGTAGCATCTGGTCTTGGAAACCCAGTGATGTATGTAGGTTCTAAAACAGGACGTGATGGTCTAGGTGGAGCAGTAATGTCTTCAGACTCATTTACAGAAGAGTCAAAATCACTTCGTCCAACGGTACAAGTGGGTGACCCTTTTACCGAAAAACTACTACTTGAAGCATGTTTAGAATTGTTCAAGACTGACCTCATTGTAGGTATTCAAGACATGGGTGCAGCAGGACTTACTTCGTCTGCATTTGAAATGGCAGGAAAAACAGGTGCTGGACTTATCATGCACCTTGACCAAGTACCTGCACGTGAAGAGGGGATGACACCGTATGACTTTATGTTGTCTGAGTCTCAAGAACGTATGTTGATTTGTGCAAAACACGGAAGCGAACAAGCGATTCTTGACATCTTTGAAAGATGGGGACTTGATGTTGCCGTGATTGGTGAAGTAACCGATACTGCAAGAATGGAACTTATGTGGCATGGTGAAAAATGTGCTGATATGCCTATTGCACCAGTGAGTGAAGA
>WTAE01000057.1 GCA_013139765.1 Sulfurovum sp. | reverse complement strand
AAGTTCTTAGGTTTTGCTACCACACCTTTGTCTATCTCTTGCATGAGTTTAGAGTTCTCTTCGAGTTCTGAAACTATTTTGACATTGGAGTTTGTTGTGTTGGCTACCGTTCCATTCTCAGAAGAACAGCTCATGTCATTTTCTAATTCAAAAATTTCATTTATGACAGCATCTTCTTCTACAATAGGCGCTGTTTTCAATTTTCTTGCTGGCACTGCTTTTTTCACAGAGGGTTTTCTTTTAGCAGCTACTCTCTTTTTTGGTTTTTCTACTACAGCTGGCATCATTTCATCTTCTAAACGTGGAGAAGAAAAAGGGTTTTTAAACACTTTTTTTAACAGGGAACCCGACTTAGAAAGCCAAGAAAAAGAGAGTTTCTTTTTAGGTGTTTTTTCTGTAAAAGTAGTAAAAGAGAAGTCATCATCTAAAATGAAAACCAAAGAGAGCATCAACACCATCAATAAAAAGAGCCAAAGTCCTGCTGTACCAATGAATGGTTGTAAAAACTCAACCACTTGGGTTCCTAAGTACCCTGCATCTTTGTGTGCAAGTACCAAAGCTTCAAAGATGACAAGGGCAATAAAAAAGAGTATCCAACCCAAGTAAAAGTCAAGTTCTTTGCGTGTACGTACATCAGAGTAGAGTTTGTAAAGGGGGTAAAACAAGATGAACACATTGACATACGCCAAATAACCAAAAAGATGTACATTGCCTTCACCAATCATTTTACCAATGTTACCAGCAAGTGCTGTCTCAGGGAAAAGCGTTGAAAATGCCACATATAAAAAAAGTATGGCGGTAATAATGATGGTAATTTTCAAAAGCACTCCCCTGCGTTGATATTAAATAATAAATTTATTATAACAGATAAAGATAAGGCAGCTATGAAAATCAATTAAATTGACCTAAAATGCTTCTTTTATTGCTTACTAAACACTATTTAAGCCGTGTAAGAGTAAAATCCTTCTCACGTTAATACGTAAGCCCGCGTGGTGGAATGGTAGACACGTCGGATTCAAAATCCGATGTCGCAAGACGTGGCGGTTCGAGTCCGCCCGCGGGTACCACCGATATATATACATATCTGAGCGGGCGTAGCTCAGTGGCTAGAGTTCCTGCCTTCCAAGCAGGCTGTCGAGGGTTCGAATCCCTTCGCCCGCTCCACCTTCATCAAATCAAAACTATCAAATAATCTATATTAAGCACTAGTGCGTGAGCCGACTGCTGAAGTCAACACAGCGTTAGCGTAGCAAAGACGTACTTCGTTCGTTTTGCGTCACATGATGGCCAAAGTGGCTAGAGTTCCTGCCTTCCAAGCAGGCTGTCGAGGGTTCGAATCCCTTCGCCCGCTCCACTTCATTTAATTCTCAAAGTATCCATATCAACTTATCGTACAGAAAAGTTCTGTAACGCTTTTACTTTCTTCTCATACATTTCACTCTTCTTCACATTGCCCACTTGCTTGTAGTAATACGCCAACCCAGAGACAATACTCATGTCACCTTGATGCCTAGCATAGGCTTCTTCTAAAACAACAATGGCAGCCTTAGCGTCGTGTGCACCTAAGGAAATGGCATACACGTAGCTAAAACGTGCATTGTTTTTGTCTAGATCTCTTGCATGTTTTAATGAAACTTCTGCTTTTTTACTCTCTTTAGCCCGTACATACCAAAGTCCTAAAGTATGGTGTAACATTGCCATTTTAGGTAAAACTTTAATCCCATTTTCCAACACTTCTTTGGCTTCAAGCTCTTTTCCTTGTGTTTGTAAGAAGTGACTGTAGTTAATGTAGGCAGGTACAAACATCGGCTGTAAACGTAAAGCTTCCACATACGCTTCTTTTGCTTTTTTCATCTTACCTTCTACGGTATAAAGTCTTGCCAAAGAGAGTTGTGTTTCTGGACGTTCTGCTGTAAAAAGTAAACTTGCTTTGTATTCATTTAAAGCTTTCGTAAGTGCCTCTTTTTGTGCTTTTTCTAAATTTCCCATAGGTAAAGAGGAAAGCTGTCTTGCTGCTTCAAGACGTACAACGCTAACACTGTCTTCTAACATTTTAAACGTCTCTTTTATACGTAACTTTAAAGGAAATGCCTCTAACGCCATAAGCGCTGAACGTCTGACCATTGGGTCTGAGTTTCTTAACATTTGTAGCGTTGTCGTGTATGTCTGTTTTGTTGGGTAATTCCCAAGGTATGTTGTGACTGTTGCTTTAGCAATTTTTGGTGCATCTGAAGTAAGTACCGAGTACAAAGACTTTGGTGCGTCCACAGCGTTAGAGCGTAAAGATGAAAGTGCATGTGAGAAGTTTTGTTTCCCAACAGGAACTTCCCCATACCATTTTTTCATGGCGTCTGTTGCCCAAGTGGCATCTTTGTCTGTGTGACAAAGGTTACAAGCGTTTGGTACTTCTTTGTGTTCCATGCTAACATCAGGTCTAGGTACTCTAAAAGAGTGGTCATTACGAGAATCTACACCCATATAAGTACGAGCAGGCATGTGACAGCTTATACAAGAAGCGCCTTTGCTTCCCGTTTTGTGTTTATGGTGTGTAGGTGCAGTGTAAGTGGCACTTTGGTGACAAGAGAAACATACTTTGTCCCCTACCCCTTTACGTTCGAGTGAGTGTGCATCATGACAGTCCGAACATGTTACCCCTTGGGCATACATTTCACTTTGTAGAAATGAGTTATAGACATACACTTCATCTTCTATTTTACCGTCAGGAAAATACAGTCCTTCTTCCAACCCTACAGGGAGGTAGTGATCATGAAAAGCATTACCTGCAACAAAATCATCATCTAGTTGAGAGCGTCTTGAGTGACATTTGGCACAAACATCTAACTCTTTTTTCTGTATATAGGATTTTAACGTAGCATTACGGTCTCGCCATTTGTTTTTAGGTTTTGTTAACGTAAGTGGAAAACCTTTGTTTGTCACATTTAACTCTTTGTTTTTTACCCAAGAGAGGTGAGAAGCGGCAGGTCCATGACAGGCTTCACAAGAGACATTAATGCTATCCCATGTCGTGTGATACTCTTTTTTCTCTACATCATAATTTTTCTTGAGGTTTGTAGAGTGACAATCAGCACACATATAGTTCCAGTTCATGTTTGGCCCAGTCCAGTGTAAAGGGTCTCCTGCTGTGACATTGTCATCTTTATGGATGTGGTACCAACGCTGACCACCCTCTGCTTTAGATCTATTGTCCCAAGTCGGGTCAAGCACTTGCAACCTTCCCCCTGGAAATTTAATCATGTACTGTTGTAAAGGGTAGATACCAAAGGTATAGCTAATCTCATAGGTATGTAATTTACCGTCAGGACCATCTGTCTCAACCATAAACTTTCCATCTTTTTTGTAAAAAGAAGAGATGATGCCATTGTAATTAAATGTTGTGTTGTTGAAGTCTGCTTTGACTGAGTCTTCATTGGCTTCCATCATGGCTAAATCATGGTGTGAACCTTTCCATGCTTTGAATTCACTTTGATGACATTCCACACAAGATTTGTCACCCACATAGTCTTTAGAATTCTCGGCAAACAGCGCAGTAAGTGTGAGTAGCAGTAGAAGCATTTTTTGTATCATGAAAGTTCCTTGTCCATCTCTTTTGTCACAGGGTAAAGAGTAAATAGATTATATTTGTTGATATTTTATCAGAATAACTTTTAATAGCGTAGAGAAAAGCTCTCTACCCTAAAGA
>WTAE01000224.1 GCA_013139765.1 Sulfurovum sp. | reverse complement strand
TATCACCAGTAGCTAAGCTACCAGTGATGATTGAAGTATAAGACCTAGAATAGGTAAGATACACCAACGTTGATAGTTTCAACATTTACATCTCTAAATGCAATTGTATCATCTACAAGTGCTACGTAGTCAGCAAATACTGAGAAAGATTCTGTGATGTCGTAAGATGCACCTAGACCCCATGAGAAACCATCAGTGTTTCTGTCAGAGAAACCATTTAAATCTACATCTGCATAACCAGCAAGACCATAAATATCAAAATCTTCTGTTACTGGGAATATTGGCTTAGCGTAAATTCCCCATGCATCAGGTGCATCAATAACATCAGCAAAACCTAAAACACTTGCATCGTCAAGACCAAACCAGTATCTACCTTCAACTGCGAAGTAAGAGTTGAATTTGTAACCTGCTTGTACCATTACTGAAGAGAAGTCTTCATCGTAACCAGGGATACCTACTGGACCCATTGGACCAAATTCTAGACCGCCTTCAACTTCGGCATTCATAAATCCGTAACCAAGACCAAGGTAAAAACCATTGTCCTCGATAATCATTGGTTCTTCTACTGGAGCGATATCTCCGCCTGCCATCATCATTGTTGATGCTACTACTGAAAGTAATAATGCTTTTTTCATTTTATATTCCTTGTCCTATTAATTTGTTTTACGCGAATAATATAACATAAATTCTCTTAAATGTATAGAAAATGGTGATTTTGAGGGATTTTTGGAAAGATTAGCTGTAATATTGTGGGTAAAAATTGTAAGTGGTGCTCGCTACAGGACTTGAACCTGTGACTTCCACCATGTCATAGTGGCACTCTACCAGCTGAGTTAAGCGAGCTAAAAATTATGTTGGAAGTATAATAAAAAAAGCCTAAAAGAAGGCTTTTTCTTCTCTTAATAGATGTTTATTTAACTTTTAGATATAATCACGGATTACCTAACGCTGGCAAAGTAAGCTGCGTTTATACAAAGGACTCATTTGAGCGAAAATCTGATAGGTTATATCGATGACCAAGGCAACATACTAGACACACAAAGTGCAGGTGAAAACTGTACAGCAACTCCCATAGAATATGACAACTCTGAAGCTTCTTTAGAGATAGTACGTCACTCTACAGCACACCTTATGGCACAAGCAATCACGGCACTTTATCCCAATGCCAAGTTTTTTGTAGGACCTGTGGTAGATGAAGGTTTTTATTATGACTTTAGAGTCGATGAGCAAATAGGGGAAAATGACCTCAAAGCCATCGAAAAAAAGATGAAAGAACTCATCAAGAAAAAGCATAAGATTGAAAAATTTGAGATGAGTAAAGAAGAAGCATTGGCTAAATTTGCCTCTGATGATTTAAAACTCAAAGTGATGGAACGTATCACGGATGATACACTTAGTATTTACAAACAAGGGGACTTTGAAGACCTTTGTCGTGGGCCTCACGTGCCGGCACTCCGTTTTTTACATAACTTTAAACTCACACGTGTCGCAGGTGCTTACCTTGGTGGAGATGAAAAAGCAGAAATGCTTACACGTATTTACGGGGTTGCTTTTGCAGATAAAGAGTCACTCAAAGCACACCTTTATATGTTAGATGAAGCCAAAAAGCGTGACCATAGAAAAATTGGTCAAGAGATGGAACTCTTTATGTTTAACGATGCTGCCGGACCTGGGCTTCCTTTCTGGATGCCAAAGGGTGCAAAACTTCGTTATAAATTAGAAAACATCCTGCATACAGCACACCTTACGCGTGGATATGAACAAGTTCGTGGTCCTGAACTGCTTAAGGCAGATATGTGGCGAACCTCAGGACATTATGCTTGTTATGGTGACAACATGTACCTTTCTACGATTGATGAGCAAGAGTACGGTATTAAGCCTATGAACTGTTTAGGGCATATACAAATTTTTAAACAAGCACCAAAGTCTTACCGTGATTTACCATTACGTTATTATGAGTATGGTGTGGTACACCGTCATGAAAAGTCTGGTGTACTTCATGGACTGCTACGTGTACGTGAATTTACACAAGATGATGCACATATTTTCTGTGAACCAAAACAAATTGCAGCAGAAGTACTTGATGTGGTTGAGTTTGTAGATTCTGTGATGAAACTTTTTGGTTTCACCTACACGATGGAAGTTGCAACAAAACCAGAAAAAGCCATTGGTGAGGATGATGTTTGGGACATCGCGACACAAGGGCTTAAAGATGCACTTGACGGCAATAACTTACCCTATACTATTGATGAGGGGGGAGGCGCATTTTATGGTCCAAAGATTGACATCAAGATTACCGATGCAATTGGACGTAAATGGCAGTGTGGTACGATACAAGTAGACTTTAACCTTCCTGAGCGTTTTGAAGTCGAATATGTGGCAGAAGACAATACACGTAAACAACCTGTCATGATTCACCGTGCAATACTTGGTTCTTTTGAAAGATTCATCGGAATTTTGACTGAACACTACGCTGGAGAGTTTCCATTCTTCTTGGCACCTGTACAAGTTATTTTTGTACCTATCTCAGAATCACATGCAGATTATGCCTATGCGCTTAAGAAAATGATGGTCTTAGAAGGCATGGATGCTGAAGTACATGACAAAAATGATTCACTGAACAAACGTATACGAACAGCTGAAAAGCAGCGTGTGCCTTACGTAGTCATTATTGGTGACGAAGAAGTTGCCAATAAAACAGTGGCAATTCGTGACAGACGTAACAAAGAACAGTATAATCTTACACAAGATGAATTTATGGTAAAATTAACAAAACAACTCCAAGAAGGCAAAATTTGAGTAGACAAAACGACAGAAACAACAGAGGTAGAAAAAAACCTGACGATACTATCATGAATGAAGCGATTAGATCTAGTGAACTTAGAGTTCTTGGTGATGATGGTGAACAGTTTGGTATTATCTCTAAATCTGAGGCTATAGGTATTGCTGAAGAAAAAGGACTAGACTTAGTGCTTGTTTCTCCTGATGCAAAACCTCCTGTTGCAAAAGTAATGGACTACGGTAAACACAAATACGAGCTTGAGAAAAAGAAAAAAGAAGCCCGTAAAAACCAGAAAAAGATTGAAGTCAAAGAAGTAAAGTTCTCTTGCAAGATCGCTGAAAATGACATTGCCTATAAAGTCAAACATGCAAGAGAATTCCTTGAAAAAGGTAAACATGTAAAACTGCGTGTCTTCCTGAGAGGACGTGAAATGGCAAACCCTGAATGGGGTGTAGATGTGCTTAACCGCGTTTGGCCTATGTTGGAAGATGTAGGAAACCTGGAGAGTAAAGCAAGCCAAGAAGGACGTTACATCAATATGTACGTTACCCCTTTAAAGAAGTAGCGAATATCTTGACATAGACTTCGT
>WTAE01000211.1 GCA_013139765.1 Sulfurovum sp. | reverse complement strand
TACTTTCACCCTTTTGATGTGGCGACGATTGTGGGGAACCCTGATCTTGTCAATACCATCATTTACAACTTTGACTTGAAGTACAGCTATTTTATGTCAGATACGGAAAATGTCAAAGTGGGTCTGTTTTATAAATATATGGAAGACCCTATTGAAGATGTGATGAGACCTTCTACTTCCTTGCCTGTTTACTCTTTTGAAAATGCAGAGTCCGCAACACTGTACGGGTTTGAGATTGATGGGAGAAAAAATCTTGACTTTATCCATGGCAAGTTAGATGACTACTATGTGGCAGGAAACTTCTCTTACAACTTTTCGGAAGTGACGTTAACAGAAGAGCAGAAAGAGACGTTGACGTCTGACAGCAGAGACTTGCAAGGACTCTCCCCTTACGTCTTTAACTTGACAGTTGGGTATGAGACAACAGACAGATCAGTACTTTTAAATCTCAATAAAATGGCAGAGCGTATCCGTAAAGTTGGTGTCATTGATGGGCCAGACAAAGAGTTGGACCAGTATGAGAAACCTGCTACTCTTTTAGACTTGGTCTGGATTGAGAAATTTAATTATGGCTATGATTTTGAACTGAAAGTCAAAGCAGGGAACCTTTTAGATGAAGAAGTGGTTTGGACTCAAGGTGGATTGGTGACCCGAACTTACAAAGCAGGGCGTACTTTGAGTATGAAAGTTTCTGCTACATTTTAACGTTTAGAGGGGCCTGTAAGAAAATGGTAACAGTTTTGTAATCAATTTTATCTATACTTCCGTCCATAATAATTAAGGACGACAAATGAAGAAAATTATTCTCTCAACAATGGCAATAGCGACAGTATCAATGGCGGCTTCGGACATTGAACATCCCCATGAACGAATCACAGAAAAAAAAGTTAAAGACACAACTCCACATGCTGAAAAAAGCATCTTAGATAGACTTCATTTCAAAGGTGACTTAAGATTAAGATATGAGAGCATCGAAAGAGATGATACTCCTGATGAAGACAATAAATATAGAAATAGGTATCGTTTAAGAATAGGCGCAGAGGTTGATCTTACAGAGAAGCTTCATTTTGAAGTTGGTATGAGATCTGGTTTTGCAAACCCAACTTCAGGAAACCAAACATTCTTGGATGACGAGGCTTTGGGCGACTACTTTTTCCAGTCGCTTAGATTCAATGTGTTAGGTTTATCATACAAGTCTGATAACTCTATTTACAAAGTAGGTAGACAACCGTACATGATGTATAGACCTATTAAATCACAACTTGTTTGGGATAACGATGTTTCAATGAACGGGGTAAATTACCAGTATAAAGATGATACAAAGATTATTACTGTGGGTGCAAACCAACCAACTTTGGAAGAAGCAGCTGTTGCGAGGGATGATGTGAACCTCTTTTTAGCGCAATATGTACACAAAACAAAATTAGAGTTTGCAAAACTTAATTTAGGTGCTGGTATCTATTATTATGATGGATTAAAAGGCAACACAACTCTTTTTGGTAAAAATAAAGGGAATACCCTAGTAAATGGTGTGTATGCAAATAATTATCATGTTGTAGAAGGATTTGGTGAATTACAGTTTAGTGATGTATTTGGTCAACCGCTTAAAGTCGCAGCAGGAGTGGTATATAACGTAGCGGCAGATGACAATAACTTTGGATACGATTTAGGCGTGCAATTAGGTAAAGCTAAAAATGTCGGTGACTGGCAAGTAAAATATTCGTATACAGATCTTGAAGACGATGCGACACTTGGTGCATATTCTGACTCAGATAATTTTGGTGGCGGTACAGCTGCAAAAGGTCATGCAATCAGAGCAAAGTACAAAGCGGGTAAACACCTCTATCTTGCTGGTAACTTTTTCTTCAATGATCTTTATGAAAGCAGAAGTGACATAGATGGAATGAAACCAGGCTATGAGCGTGTTCAGCTGGATATGATTTATAAATTCTAATCCAACTTTTCTATAATCTCCTAAAGATGGGTATTTAAACCCATCTTTTCTCATTAAAAAATTCACTTTTCCTAACGCAAATAATTTGCTTACATTTTGGTAACAAAATTGTAATACTTTTTCTATATAATTCCGAAGATATAATAAAATACCAAGGAAATAGAGAATGAACAATACATTTAAAATGATTATCGGTGCAGGATTTGCTGTAGCCGTAGCCTTTTATGCAAACAGCATCGTAGGACAATCTGCACATGGTGGATTTTTAATCCTTGCAGCCGTATTTGGTGCGTATATGGCTATGAATATTGGGGCAAATGATGTTGCAAACAACGTTGGGCCTGCCGTTGGTTCAGGAGCACTTACTATTGGTGGGGCGATACTCATTGCTTCTATTTTTGAAGCCTCTGGAGCCTTAATTGCTGGTGGAGATGTTGTAGGTACTATCAAAAAAGGTATTATTGACCCTGCTGCATTTGGTAATGACCCAATGACCTTTGTTTATGCAATGTCCGCAGCACTTTTAGCAGCTGCGCTTTGGCTAAACCTTGCTACATGGCTTAAAGCTCCTGTTTCTACGACACACTCTATTGTTGGTGGCGTACTTGGTGGTGGGATAGCTGCAGGTGGTTTTGCCATCGTTTCATGGGGAACCATGGGTAAAATTGCTGCATCATGGGTTATCTCTCCTGTGCTTGGTGGTGTGATTGCTGCTATTTTCCTTTACATTATTAAATCTCAAATCCTTTACAGAGAAGACAAACTCTCAGCAGCTAAAAAAATTGTACCTATTTTGGTAGCAGTGATGGCAGCAGCATTTGTGACATACTTGACCGTTAAAGGACTTAAAAAAGTATGGCCTGTCATTGTAGAATTTTTGTCATTTTTACCACAAACGAAAAAACCAGGTATTGGCATAGCACTCATTTTTGGTGCCATCGCTGCTCTTATTACTTTTACCATTGTAAAACCGCGTATTGCTAAAAAAGTGATAGGTATGGAAAATACAAGAGACGCTATTAACATTCTTTTTACTATTCCACTTATTTTTGCAGCAGCACTTCTCTCTTTTGCCCATGGTGCCAACGATGTTGCCAATGCCGTCGGCCCTTTAGCAGCAGTGTATGATGCCTTGATCAATACAGAAGTATCCACAAAAGTTTCCATTCCTTTATGGGTCATGGTTGTCGGTGGTGTAGGTATCTCTGTGGGGCTTGCATTGTTTGGTCCCAGACTCATTAGAACAGTAGGGTCTGAAATTACAGAATTGGATCAAATGAGAGCGTTTTCCATTATGATGGCAGCATCTATTACCGTGGTTATTGCGTCTCAGTTAGGTTTACCAGTTTCTTCTACGCACATTGCAGTGGGTGCTATTTTTGGTGTTGGTTTCTTAAGAGAGTGGTTAGACTCTAAAGAGATGGGTGCAAAACAAGAGAAGTTAAAAGTTGAAACAGATAAACAATCCACACTTAAAATGGAACTCGACACCCATAAAGGTGACGAGGACTATAAAAAACAAGTTGAACTTATTTCGGCAGTAAAAGCACAGAAGAAAAAAGTAAAAAGTTTAAAAAGATCTTTACGTGAAAACTACGTAAAACGTGGCATGGTCAAAAAAATTATTGCGGCGTGGGTTATTACTGTACCTGCTGCAGCAGTACTTTCAGCAATTATCTTCTTCATCTTAAAAGGTGTGGCGAACTAGATAGCGTTTTAAGGGACTAGCCATATTTGGAAAAAAAGTTTTTCAAATATGCCCTTTTAGAAAAGACCTATAAAAGCTATACTACTCTTAAGCAACCAAGAACATATGCTTCTCCTTTTAGCATATTTATTTTTTTCATAATAGTTTCCTCCTCCCCCTTTTTTATTACTATGGCTTGGTTGCCCCTTCTCATAGATAGAAATCAAATTTAGATTCAAACCTTATGAAGGGACAAAACTCCCCCTCCTTTTTTATAACCATTTTTTTTGTAACCATTTTGTTATCAATTAGAACTATGATAAGAGATGAAAAATAATATTGAAATTGTAGTGATCGAAGATGAAGCAGATATTTTAGAATTGTTAGAGTACCACCTTGAAAAAGAGGGTTACTCTGTGACAGGTTTTCTCTCAACAGAAAACGTAGAACAGTTTTTAGAAGAAGAGAGTCCTTCTTTGCTTGTTGTCGATAGAAACTTACCCGGTGTCGAAGGCTCGGAGTTTGTCTTAAGCATGAGAGAACTTGGTTATGACATCCCTGTGATGTTTTTAACCGCACGGGATAAAGAGAGTGACTTGGTGGAGGGCTTCCGTTCGGGTGGGGATGACTATATGACCAAACCTTTCTCTTCTAAAGAGTTGTTGGTACGTATTGCAGCGCTGCTTCGTCGTTCAGGGGCTTTGTCTAATGCTAAGGTGAAGTACAAAGACTTAACTTTAGACAGACAGCAAAGAGCACTTGTGGTTGACCAAAGGGACATTGAACTAAGTCCTTTAGAGTTTAAACTACTTGACACTTTTGTTAAAAATGCACGACAACCCCTAGACAGAGACTTCTTACGTGATGAGGTTTGGGGTGATGATGCGCTAAACTTTCATGACAAAACCATTAACGTAGCCATGAATAGACTCAAAAAGAAAATAGACCCAGAAGGTAGTAAAGGGTATTTTGAACCCATCTGGGGTGTTGGGTACAAATTGCTTTAGGTGAGTCCTTTGGTTACTAGCCATATTTTAAAAATTATTTTTTTCAATATGCCCTTCTTGAAAATCTTAAAAACTGCTATAATCCTCACCAGCAACCAAGATTAGTAAGTATTTCCCTATATTTATTTTCCCAACAATCTTTTCCCTTTTTTGTTCTTGGTTGCTGACCTTCCCTTTATCTCTAAATAATCGTTTTTCTTTTCTTCGTACTAGGAGAATACTGCACCGCCAAAATACGAAACCCAAAAAAGATCAAAATCACAAGCAGTAAAAAGAGAATGTCTTTGTAGTCTTTTTCTTTCATCGTGGTGAGAATAATCACATCACGAATAAGAAAGATAATAAACACATCTAAGACATAACGTAAGCGCAAGCGCTTTTTCTCTATAAATTCTCCTAACATTTTTACCACTTCAATAATGACAATAAATTCAAGCATTAAAAGTATGGCTTTGTAAAAAGGATAGTGGAAAAGCATGATGAGTGCAAAAATGAGCGCAGCTAAAAGTAGTTCGTAGTTCTTCTTAAGTATTTTCATGTGATGATTGTAAAGCTCTTTGGTAACGAAAGTATAACAATACTCTGTAATCAATCTGTAATATTTTTGTTTTATACTTCGCCATATATAAATCTAGAGGAAAAATAATAATGACATTTCAAACACTCGTAAAAACAACATTTTTAGCTTCGGTGCTACTTTCTGGCTTACAGGCTGAGAGTATTAAAGGAAGAGGGGCTTCTTTCCCTGGACCTGTGTACAAAGCATGGACAGCAGCGTATTATGCTGAGACCAAAGAGCAAGTAAACTACACACCAACAGGTTCTGGTGATGGGATTAAGTCTATTAAAAAACGTATGGTAGATTTTGCAGGTTCAGACAAACCTTTAAAGCCAAAATCTTTGAAAAAAGCAAAACTTTTTATGTTCCCAACAGTCGTAGGGGCAGTGGTGTTAGCCTATAACATTGAGGGCATCAAAGATGGTGAGTTAAAACTTTCACGTGCAGCCATTGCAGGTATTTTCTCTGGAAGTATTACACACTGGGATGACGAAGCAATACTTGGACAAAACAAAGGGCTAACCCTTCCACATGAAGCCATTACCGTGGCAGTTCGTGCAGACAAGTCTGGTACGACGTTTAACTTTACGTACTTCTTAAACAAATTAGATGCAAACATTAAAGTGAGTAAAAAACCTACATGGAAAGCTGCAAAAGTCATTGCTGGGAAGTCAAACTCAGGTGTTTCTGCAAATATTCAACAAATCAAAAACTCTATTGGTTACATTGAGTATTCATTTAAAGAGAAATTAGGTCTTTCTGCTGCACAAGTAGAAAACAAAGAGGGGCAGTACATTAACCCAACCCTTGCTTCTTTTCAAGATGCAGCAAAGTATGCCACATGGACAGCTGACAATGACTTTTATGCCGTCATTGCTGACCCAAAAGGTGCTACTTCATACCCTATAGTTGCGGCAACATTCATTTTGCTTCCTTACGAAAAAGAGAAGGGCAACAAAGCAGTCACCGCTTTCATTAACTGGGCCTACAACAATGGGGACAAGGCAGCAACAGATCTTGGTTATGTGCCACTGCCTGCAGTGACAAAAGATGAAATTAGAAAATACTGGATGAGTAAAAACATCAAATAATGTGTCGGGGTAATGGTACCCCGACCTATGAATTATGTGTATCAAGTGCAAACAAGAATGTTATCACTTTTAGTTATACTCTACAAGTTAAAAATAAAGGTTAGAAATGGGTGGAAAACTCTTTAGAAATTTCTCTTTTTTCTCAGCAACACTCTCATTTTTCCTTCTTTTAGGCATTTTTACTATCCTGTTTACCTATGCACAAGAAGCGATGCACACCTTTGGTTTTGATTTCCTCTTTTCTGAAGTCTGGGAAGCAGATGAAGATGATGAAGGCGGTATTTTTGGTGGGTATATTCCTTTTATTGGAACACTTTTAAGTACGTTAATTGCGATGTTGATTGCCACACCTTTGGCCATGGGTATCGCTATTTTCCTTACGGAAATTGCTTCTGAAAAACTCTCTAAACCCATTTCCATTGCGATTGAATTGCTTGCAGCTATTCCTAGTATCATTTACGGTATGTGGGGACTTTTTTACTTTGCACCCATTGTCCAAGCAACAGTAGGGGGTAATGGTGTGGGACTTCTAACTGCGGGGATTGTGTTGGCGATTATGATCATCCCTTTTATGGCAGCCATTTCCAGAGATGCCATGAACACTACGCCTCAAGTACTGAAAGAGTCTGCATATGCCATGGGTGCCACCAAGTTTGAAGTGATTAAAGATGTCATTATGCCGTATGCCAAAGGTGGGATTATTGGTTCGGTCATCTTGGCGCTTGGTCGAGCTTTAGGTGAAACAATGGCTGTGGCCTTCCTCATTGGTTCAGTAATGAGCATACCAGGGAAAATAACGGACCCTACAACATCAATTCCTGTACTTTTAGCAAACAATTTTGCAGAAGCCCAAGACTTGGAAATGTCTGCCATGTACTACTTGGCATTCATTTTGTTTGTGGTGAGTTTTATTATTATCTCTATTGCGAAATTTTATTTCTTAGGCAAAAAAGTAAAATGAGAAGCATAAATGAAAATAATGACAAGAAAAGGATAGGTAAATGAATAGACTTTTACTCAATAAAATTGTTTTAGTACTCTCCACGCTCTCAGCGGTGATTGGTATCTCCTTTCTATTTTGGATACTTGCCACACTGAGTTACAAAGGCATCTCTGCCATACACTGGACTACCTTTACTAAAGACCTTGTAGAAGGGGGTATACGTAACTTACTGGTAGGACAATTCACCATGGCACTCATTGCCACATTTATTGCTGTACCCATAGGTATGATGGCTGGGATTTACCTGCGTGAGTATGGCAATGGCTCAAAGTTGTCTTCGGTAATTCGTAACCTTTCAGATGTTATGATGTCCGCACCTTCCATTGTCATTGGGGTCTTTGTATTTGCACTGTTGGTTGACCCTTTTGGCGGCTACAACGGTTACGCAGGTATTGTTGCCTTGTCCATCATGATGATTCCTATCATCATCTCTACCACGGACAATATGTTGGCCTTGGTGCCTACGGAGCTCAGAGAAGCAGGCATGGCACTGGGTGGTTCTAAACATAAGATTATTTTACAAATTGTGGTTAAAGCAGCCAAAGTAGGTATTGCCACAGGGATACTGCTCTCTTTTGCACGCATCATTGGGGAGACGGCACCTTTGCTGTTCACCTCTGCCAATAATCAGTTTTTCACCATGGATCTGTCGGGACAATTCCCTTCCCTAACTGTGAGCATTTACAACTTGGCTACTTACCCAGATGAAGAGAGTCGTGGCTTGGCTTGGGCAGCTTCATTTATCTTAACAATGATTGTGTTATGTATCAACCTTATGGGTCGATTTTTACTTAGAAATAAAGGATAACAATGGCAAAAGAAAATTTAGTCATGGATTTACAAGACTTTTCATTTACCTATGCTTCTGCAGATAAAGCATCACTTCGGAATATAAACCTTCCGATAGAAAAAAATAAAATCACTGCGATGATTGGTCCCAGTGGTTGTGGTAAATCTACGCTGCTTCGGGCCATGAACCGCATTCATGACCTCTACCCTGGTAATACTTATGAAGGGTCTATTTTATTGCAGGATGATGCAGGTAATACAGAAAATATTTTGGACTTGAAGAAAGAGAATGACTTTATTACCTTACGTCAGGAAGTGGGTATGATTTTTCAAAAACCGACCCCTTTTCCTATGAGTATTTTTGACAATGTTGCCTACGGCTTAAAGCTGGCAGGCATTAAAAACAAATCTGAAGTGCAAGGGCGTGTAGAAAAAGCTTTAAAAGATGCCGCTATTTGGGATGAAACAAAAGACAGACTGAAGCAGAGTGCTTTGGGGCTGAGTGGAGGGCAACAGCAACGTTTGTGTATTGCCAGAGCAGTAGCACTGAAGCCTAGAGTGCTTCTTTTTGATGAACCTACCTCTGCACTTGACCCCATCTCAACAGGGGCCATTGAAGAGCTTCTTTTAGAACTTAAAAAAGATGTCTCCGTGGTGATTGTTACCCATAATATGCAACAAGCTTCACGGCTTAGTGACTACACTGCATTTATGTATTTGGGAGATTTGATAGAATATGACAAGACAGAAAATATATTTCTCTCACCAAAAGAGAAGTTGACAGAAGATTATATTACGGGTAGATTTGGCTAAAATTTCGATAGTAGGTAAAAACACATGACAAAGGAGTTGAAGTATGTTACAACAATATCATGAAGCAAGACATAGCATCCGAGCAGATGTTTTGACACTTGTAGAAGACTTAGCAGAGACAAACAAAGAGGGACTGGTTGCCCTCATGGCCTTAGACAGTGCAAAACTTGAGTCTTTGCGTAAACCTCTGGCCGTAGTGTCAGAAAGAACAGAGAAAATTGACAATGCCATTGTGCTTCTTTTCGCGCGCTACACCCCAGAAGCACGTGACTTAAGAGAGATGGTCTCTTACTTAAAAATCACTTCTACATTAAATCGTATTCGTACAAATATTAATAATTATTTGAAAAATATGCAAGGGATGTTAGCGGAAGAAAGTGAAGAGATTCAAGGCTTTATTCAAAGTTCTTTAAGTATTAATCGTTGTACGGAAGATGCTTTTGAGTCTATAGTTGAAATGTTTAAAACCTTTGAAGACAATGAAAAAATCAAAGCCTTAGCCGCGAAGATAGATCTTGAATACAGTAAAACAGATGATATTTATACCCTCTTAGAAAAAGATGTACTCAAAAAGGTAGGGATAGCTCAAGGACAGGCAGAAGAGTACTTTAATCTTTTAAAATACATACGTAAAAACTTAAAAGTCATAGACCGTTTGGACTCTGTGGCACAGCGTATCATCTTTGCTAGAATGGGTGGAAAACTGTAAGAGAATCTTTTTCTGGAGCTTCCCTTAAGTGCTTGTGATATAATGCACGTATGCAAAATGAAAATATTGAAATAGTCGTCATTGAAGATGAAGAAGATATCTTAGAATTGATAGAGTACCACCTCTCTAAAGAAGGCTACTCTGTGACAGGTTTTTTGTCAACAGAAAACGTGGAACAATTTTTAGAGGAAGAGACACCGGCCTTACTGCTAGTAGACAGAAATTTACCAGGTACAGAAGGGGCAGAGTTTGTCTCTTACCTGCGTGATGTTGGCTATGATGTGCCTGTCATTTTTCTCACCGCCAAAGCCCAAGAACTTGAACTTGAAGAGGGCTTTGAAGCAGGGGGAGATGACTACATGTGTAAACCTTTTTCTCCTAAAGAGTTGACACTTCGTGTCAAAGCTTTACTCAAACGTTCAGGTGCTTTGCAAAAACAAGCACGTATGAAACACAAACTTTTAACCATTGACTTAAACAAAAAAGACCTTTATATAGACGGAAGAGAAGTCTCTTTAACCAAGTTAGAGTTTAAACTCTTACATACCTTTATGCAACATGTTGACAAAGCCCTCACCAGAGACTTTTTACGTGATGAGGTATGGGGAACAGAAGGAGAAGGGGTTAATGACAATGCAGTTAATGTCGCTATCAATCGTCTGAAAAACAAAATAGACCCCAAAGCAGAGCAAAATTACTTTGAACCTGTCTGGGGAGTAGGGTATAAATTTAAGTAAAAGGGTTTTTTATGGACCTTTTTAGAAAAAACATGACAAAATGACATATTTTTCGTCTTTTATACACTTTCACGTTACACTTGCACTATGAATAAAATAGAAACCCTTAAACACTATTTCGGCCACGATACTTTTAGACCTTTACAAGAAGAAGTGGTTGATGCCATTGTTAACAAGCAAGATGTCTTGATGATTCTTCCTACGGGAGGAGGTAAATCACTTTGTTACCAGCTTCCTTCTTTGCTTATGGAAGGTATAACCGTGGTAGTGTCTCCACTCCTAGCCCTTATGCATGACCAAGTGGTAGCACTTCAAGAGAATGATATCTCTGCGGCAATGCTCTCTTCTATGCAAAGTTTAGAAGAGAGTCATGAGATAGAAAGAAAGTTACGTCAAGGGGAGATAAAACTACTTTATGTCGCACCAGAACGTTTGACCAATGCGTATTTTTTAAATCTTTTACATCAACTCCCTATCAACTTCTTTGTCATAGATGAAGCACACTGTGTGAGTGAATGGGGACATGAATTCAGGGAAAATTATAGACGGCTTTCTTTACTCAAAGAGCAGTTTTCAACGACACCTATCGCAGCGTTTACTGCGACAGCTACGGATGCAGTTGAGAGTGATATTGCTTCCAATTTGGGACTGCAAAATCCTAAAAGAGTGAGAGGTTCTCTTTTTCGTGAGAACTTGATGATCCATGGAAGACACCGCATCAAAGACGGACGTGCCCAACTCATGGAGTTTTTAAAACTGCACAGGGATGAGTCTGGTATCATTTACACACTTTCGCGTAAATCCACAGAAGCTATAGCCCATTTTTTACAGACAAAAGGCATTGAAGCCAAGGCGTATCATGCAGGACTTCCAACAGAAGAGAAAAATCGTACGTATGCAGATTTTGTGGCAGACAGGGTACAGGTCGTTGTGGCAACCATCGCATTTGGTATGGGGATAGACAAGTCTAACATCCGTTTTGTGGTACATATGACGATGCCAAAGACACTGGAGAACTTTTATCAGGAGATAGGACGTGCGGGGAGAGACGGAGTAGAGTCTGAAACTCTTTTACTTTTTTCAGCACAGGACATTGTGCAGCAAAAGAGTTTTATAGAAGACCTTCCAGAGACACCCTATAAACAACATGCCTTTAATAAGCTTGACAGCATGATACGTTTTTCAAATTCTGAGAATTGCAGGCATCAAAGCGTAGCAGCCTATTTTGATGATCGTATAGAAGCATGTGGCAGTAAGTGTGACAACTGTACCGCACCTGCAAGTGAAAAAGTAGACATTACTACAGCAGCACGTAAGTTACTTTCTACCATATTTAGAACAGAGCAGAATTTTGGTTTACATTATGTGATAGATGTACTCAAAGGCAGTAAAGAGCAACGCTTATTACAAAACGGACATGACAGCCTTTCTGTGTATGGTATAGGAGATGAATACTCTAAAAATCAATGGCTGACTATAGGAGATAAACTTCTGGAGCTTGGTGCGGTTGAGATAGGTGAGTTCAAAGTCTACAAACTGACAGCATTCGGGATAGAAGTTATAAAGGGTGCACATACTATAGACCTCAAAAAAGAGAGACTGACGGTTCAAAAAGCCGAGAGTAAAAAGAAAGTGACGTATTTTGATGACTATGATGTAGATATGTATGATAAGTTGCGAGATCTGCGTACACAGATAGCCTCCCAAAAAGGCATTCCGCCTTACATCGTATTTTCAGATAAGACCTTAAAAGACTTGAGTAATAAACAGCCACAAGATAAAGAAGAAATGTTAGCGGTACATGGTATCGGGGAAGTGAAGTTTGAGCGGTATGGTAAGGCATTTTTAGAAGTATTGGGTGCTGAATAATATAACAAACCTACATAATAGATAATGATACCTA
>WTAE01000049.1 GCA_013139765.1 Sulfurovum sp. | reverse complement strand
AACTGTCCTGTTTTTACTGCCCAAAGTAGGGCCATTAAACCAATGGCACCTAAAAAAGTAGAAATACCTATCATTAAAATGACTATACTTTCAGACATTATTTATCCTTAAATTTGATTTGTTTGATGCGAAGAGAGTTTGCGACTACCACCAAAGAGCTAAGACTCATGGAGAGTGCGGCAATGAGTGGTGTGACGTAGCCAAGTACTGCAAGTGGGACAGCCACAACATTGTAAAGTAGAGAAAAACCTAAGTTTTCTTTGACTGCACCATAAGTTCTGCGTGAAAGTTTAAAGGCTTCATAGAGACCTTGTGGCTTTTCATCTAAGAGGACAATGTCACTTACTTCAATAGCCACATCAGCCCCTTTCCCCATAGCAATGGCAATGTCCGCGCGTGCCAGTGCAATAGCATCGTTAATGCCATCTCCTGCCATGACTACAACATGGCCTTTTTCATGGAGTTTGTCTATGAGTGCTGCTTTGTCTTGAGGCAGTAAATTGGTATGTATGTTGGTGATGCCTACTTCCTTGGCTACTTTTTTTGCACTTTGTGCATGGTCACCAGTGAGCATCATCACTTTGATACCCAGGTCTTGAATGTTGGCAATGGCTTCTTTTGCACCTTCACGAATGTGGTCTGTGAGTTCAAAACGTGCAACCAATACGTTATCAATAGCAAAGAGGAAAAGTGAATTTTCTGTTTCGGTTTTTTGATCAATCTCTAAATGTGAAAGAAGTTCAGCATTTCCCCCTAAAAGGGTTTTGTCTTTGTATTTGGCTTGTAAACCTTTGGCTTCAATACTTTTAATGTGAGAGAGTTCTAATTGGCTTAAGACATTGTACTCTGCTTCCAAATAGCTTCTAATCCCTTGGGCAATAGGGTGGTTAGACGTGTTTACTAAGGCCAGTAACATGGCGGGGTCGAAGTCGTTATAAAGGTTTGCGTTGACCACAGAGGGCTTACCTTCAGTGATAGTACCTGTTTTGTCTAGTGCCAATATGTTTGCTTTGGCCATCGTTTCAAGAAAAGTAGCTTCTTTAAAGAGTATGCCTCTGTTTGCTGCTTTACTCATACCTACTAAGGTTGCCATTGGCGTGGCAAGTCCCAAAGCACAAGGACAGGCAATGACAATGACGGATATGCCTACAATGAGTGCGGTTTCAAAAGAACCAGCGAAATAATACCAAGCCACAAAGGTAAGTAAGGCGATCCCAAGAATGGTGCTTGAAAAATAGCCAGAGACTTTGTTCGCAAGTTGCTCAATACGTGGTTTTTTAGAGATGGACGCTTCAAGTAAAGAGACAATAGAGCTTAACATGGAGTTCGAAGCATCTTTACTTGCTTGGTAGTGAACTACGGAGTCTAAACAGACGGAACCCGAGAGTAAACTGTCTCCCTTTTTCTTAAAAATAGCTTCACTCTCACCCGTAAGTGAAGAGACATCAAATGAAGCTTCACCCCAGAGTATATTTCCATCTATCACCAGTTTTTCACCAGGTTTGAGTTCTATAATGTCCCCTACCACAATGTTCTCAACGCTTACTAGCGTTTTGATCTTGTCTTCTAAGAGTGTAACTTCGGTTGGGGTAGAACCCATCATACTATCTAAAGTGTCTACAGCATGTTTTTTACTTAAAACTTCTAAGTATTTCCCTACCAATACAAAGGTAATAATCATCACCACAGAGTCAAAATAGACTTCACCAGAGTGGGTGATCATTGCATAAATAGAGTAAATATACGCAGATAATGCACCGGAGGCTACGAGGGTGTCCATATTGACAATATTGTTTTTATAGCCATAATAGGCCCCACGAAAGAAAATCCATCCTGAGTAAAAAAGCACGGGGGTAGCCAAAATGAACTCAGCCACGTTAAGGATGTCTTTAAAAGATTGTTCAATGCCAGTGAAATAGCCTGCATAGTGTGCCACAGCCAACCACATAATGTTCATGGCACCAAAAACAGCCACCAAAATACGTGAATAATAGGTTTTACGCGTGGCAATGGCACGCTCTTCTTGGAGCTTTGGATCGTAAGGGTAGGCGTTGTACCCAATGGAGCGAATAGTCTCTATGAGCTCGGAGAGTTTGATGAGTTCAGGGTCCCAAATGATTTTGGCTTTGTTGTTGGAGTAGTTTATGGATGCTTCTATCACACCTTCTTTTTTGTGTAAAACTTTTTCATTGAGCCAAACACAGGCAGAACAGTGGATGCCTTCAATAATGAGGTTTACTTCATGTAAGCCATCATCATGCACAGAGATGTATTTGTTTTTAAACCCTTCAAGGTCAAATTTTTCTAAATCATCATTTTTTTGTACAGCAGGTTGCAGTTTGGTATCACCTAACTTGTCATAAAAAGTGTCTAATCCCTCTTCATTGAGAAGATGATAAACACCTTGACAGCCTTTACAGCAGAAGTGGAGTTGTTTCTCACCCAGTGATTCATTTATCATGATCTCTTCAGAAAAGCTGAGGTTACAGTGGGTACATGCTATTTCTGCCAAAAGCTTTCCTTGAAGAGTGTAATGAGGTTTATTTTATCTAAGTTAGAGTAAAATTCACGCATGGAAAACATACTTTTATTGACACTCATACTTTTACTTGCAGAACTTTTTGAAGCTTTAACCCAACGCGCGGAAACACTTTTGGGCGTGTTAGAGAATCTCTATGCCTCTTATCAAAAAAGTATTTTTCTTTTCTTTCTCATGCAGCCAGGTTTTTATGTCTTACTTTTTATTGTGCTGATTACGGGTGTCTTAAATGCCACTATGATTTTTTTACTGGCCATTAAAATCTTCGACATGTTTTACAAAATAGAACTCATTAAAAAAGTGTTTATACAGAGAAATATGCCAGCAGAAATGGCTGAAATGTTAGCGTGGAAGATGCCCAAATATTTCTTTTTAATGGGGTCTGCTATGTACCCACCACTGCTTTTTTATGCACTGAGTTAAGCGTAAATATGAGACGGATTGACTTTTTTTGTAAAAAGCACTATAATGACTGAACTACACATTAATCTTATAAAAGTATTAATGCCAATATCTTCACAAACTAAACCCCAATTACAAGAGGACCCATGAGCGATACTAAAAAACCTTCTTCTGGCAACAATGCCAACAGAAAAAACAGAACCCACGTGCCGGTAAACGGACACAAAATCGAAGACCTTCAACTACTCCCACAATCTAAACTTGTCGAAATAGCGAAAGAAATTAAAGTTGAAAACCCTAATGAATTTCAAAGAAAAGACCTTATTTTTGAAATCTTAAAGGCGCAAGTTACTGCTGGAGGGTTCATCCTCTTTACTGGAATTTTAGAAATCATGAACGATGGGTACGGTTTTTTACGTTCTATAGATGGTAACTTTGCAAACTCTTCAAACGACACTTACGTTTCGGGGACGCAAGTGAAACGTTTTGCACTCAGAAATGGAGACATTGTTACGGGTCAAGTACGTTCTCCTAAAGACCAAGAGAAGTACTACGCTTTACTTAAAATTGAAGCCATTAACTACCTTGCACCAGATAAGTCAAAACAGAGACCACTTTTTGAAAACTTGACACCATTGTACGCTATGGACCAACTCAAACTTGAGTACAATCCAGTGAAAATGACAGGACGTGTACTTGACCTCTTTACACCTATTGGAAAAGGGCAAAGAGCTTTAGTTGTTGCGCCTCCAAGAACAGGTAAAACAGAACTTCTAAAAGAACTTGCACACGGAATTACGCACAACAACCCAGATGTTTCTCTTATGGTATTACTTGTCGATGAAAGACCTGAAGAAGTAACAGACATGCAACGTTCAGTTCAAGGTGAAGTCTATGCTTCTACTTTTGATTTACCTGCACAAAACCATGTACGTATGGCAGAAATGGTCATTGAAAAAGCCAAAAGACGTGTTGAAATGGGTCTGGATGTTGTCATCTT
>WTAE01000137.1 GCA_013139765.1 Sulfurovum sp. | reverse complement strand
ATGAAGATAAGAGCAAATAAGCAGATAATAGAATCTATACTTATTAATTTACAACCTTTTTTAGAAAAAAAAGATGCCAGTCAAATAACCTCTCATATACTTTTTAGCACAGTAAATAATACCTGTGTAGTAAAAGCTACTGATTCTGAAATTGGTTTACAAATTATTACTGACAATATTGCTATTGAAGAAGAAGGTTCTTTTACTGCCAATGGTAAAAAACTTTTAGATATTGTTCGTATTTTAAAAGATGATGAAATCATTCTTGAACTCTTAGACAGTACCCTCATTATTAAACAAAAACACTCTAAATTCAAACTTCCAACTTTTGATCCTAACACCTACCCGACTTTCCCAAGTTCAGAAGAAAAAGGAAAAATTACTTTAGATTCATTAAGCCTTATTCAAAATCTTAAAAAAATATCTCCTGCGATTGATTCAAATAACCCTAAATTTGAACTTAATGGTGCCCTTATAAACATTTCTAGCACATCAACTGACTTAGTAGGTACAGATACTAGAAGGCTTGCCATTGCAACTATCCCTGGTGAGAATGGAAATGAACTCTCTTTAATTGTGCCTAAAAAAGCGATTTTAGAAATACAAAAACTTTTTTTAGATCAGATAGATATTTATTTTGATGAAACCAATTTAATCATTAGCAACGAAACATACTTTTTCTACACAAGATTAATTAATGGTAAATTTCCAGACTATCAGAGAATTGTGCCAACTTCTACTAAACATCAAATTACTTTGCCTAAAAGAGAAATGATTGATGCGATTAAAATGATCACCACTATTTCTCAAGAGATTAAAATGATTCTTTTAACCGATACGATTATTTTTGAATCTCTTTCTGCAGACAATGTTGAAGCCAAAACAGAATTGGAAATCAATACAGGGTTAAATGAAAAATTTGAACTCTCTTTTAATTCAAAATATATTTTAGACTTTATTTCTCAAGTTAATCAAAATGAATTCACCATTGAATTTAATGAACCATCATTGCCATTTATCGTGAAAGACGATAATTTTATTACAATCATTATGCCAATAGTTGCATAAGAAGGAAACGCGTTACATGAGTGAAAATCAAACAAAATACATTTTTGTTACTGGAGGAGTTCTCTCCTCTTTAGGTAAAGGAATTACAGCTGCGAGTATTGGTACTTTGCTTAAACATACAGGACAACGTGTAGGTGTACTTAAACTAGACCCTTATATCAATGTGGATCCTGGAACTATGTCTCCTCTTGAACATGGAGAAGTTTTTGTAACCAAAGATGGTGCAGAGACAGACCTTGACTTAGGACACTACGAGAGATTCCTTGACACATCACTCACACAAAAAAATAACTTTACGACTGGACTTGTCTACAAAACAGTTATTGAAAATGAACGTAAAGGTAAATACTTAGGGAAAACCATTCAAGTAGTGCCTCACATCGTAAATGAAATCAAGGAACGTATTTACCGTGCAGGTGAGGGTAGAGATATTCTTATTGTTGAACTTGGTGGAACCACTGGGGATATTGAAGGTTTACCTTTCCTTGAGACCATTAGACAAATTAAACATGAATTGCCACGTTCAAGAGTGATGAATGTACACGTGACACTTTTACCTTACATCAAAGCAGCAGGGGAACTTAAAACGAAACCAACACAACACTCTATTCAAGAGCTTAGACGTATTGGTATTTCACCACATATGTTGGTTTTACGTGCAGAAGTGCCTGTTTCGACAGAAATTAAGAAAAAAATTGCTTATGCTTGTGATGTTGATACTGAGTCAGTCATTGTTGCAGAAGATGCAGCGACTATTTACAAAGTACCTCTTAACTTTTTAGCCCAAGACATTTTAACCCCAATCTGTAGACAATTAGAGTTAGAAAACTGTAATCCAAAAATGGATGAGTGGTCAAACTTGGTCAATAAAATCTTAATGCCACAAGATGAAATGAAAATTGCATTTGTGGGTAAATATTTAGAATTAAAAGAGTCTTATAAATCATTGACTGAAGCACTTATTCACTGTGGTGCGCATTTAGATGCAAGAGTCAATATAAAATGGATTGATTCAGAAAAAGTGTTTGATGATGGCGCAGAAAAGTTTTTAAATGACTGTGATGGTGTACTTGTCGCTGGTGGGTTTGGTGAACGTGGTATAGAAGGTAAAATTCTTGCCATTCAATATGCCAGAGAAAAGAAAATACCATTTTTAGGTATTTGTTTGGGTATGCAATTAGCAATGATTGAATTTGCTAGAAATGTACTGGGACTTAAAGAGGCAAACTCTGTAGAATTTAATGAAAATACTCCAGATCCATTGGTTTATCTTATTGATGAATTTATAGATGCAGCAGGATCAAAACAAATACGTACAAAAACATCAGCGATGGGTGGAACACTCAGACTTGGTGAGTACGAGTGTGAAACAAAAGAGGGTTCAAAACTAAGAGAAGCATACAATGCAAATGTGATTTATGAAAGACATAGACACCGTTATGAAGCCAACCCTAAATACAGAGAAGCTTTAGAAGAAAAAGGCATGATTGTTACTGGTGAATCTCATGGTCTTATTGACGCAATGGAAATTGTAGATCATCCATGGTTCTTAGGGGTACAATTCCACCCAGAATTTACCTCACGTTTACAAAATGTCAACCCAAGCATCTTGGCATTTGTAGATGCTGCACTTAAACACAAAAATATAGAAGCGTAATGAAACAAAAATTAACGCTACAAGCGTTAGATACTCTACTTCAAAATCGTTTTAAAGAGGGTTTTCTCTCTTTAAAAGATTTACCCAACCCTAGTACTTTTAAAGATATGGATAAAGCGACAGAACGTATAGTCTCTGCCATTCAAAACAAAGAAAAAATCACCATTATTGGGGATTATGATGTAGATGGTGTCACCTCTACCACGCTCATGAAACTTTTTTTTGAAGAGATTGACTATCCTATAGAATGGATTATCCCTAACCGATTTAAAGATGGCTATGGTCTTTCAGCCAATATTATTCCCCGTATTTTGGGTACAGACTTAGCTATTACGGTGGACAATGGTATCTCTGCTGTGTATGCTGCGAAGTTATGTAAAGAAGAGGGTATTGAACTCATCATTACCGACCACCATTTACTTGCCCCTGAAGTGCCAGAGTGTTTCGCCATTATTGACCAAAAACAAGAAGAATGTACTTTTCCCTATGAAGACGTTTGTGGCGCACAAATTGCTTGGTATTTAATCGCTTCACTCAAAAATGCTTTAGCAATAAAAATAAACATGATGTCTTACATGGAACTCACCGCCATTGCCATCATTGCAGACATGATGCCTTTACAACACATAAACAGAGCCATGGTGGAAGCGGGTATACAGGCACTCAATAAAAGTACACGTCCTGCCATTCGAGCCTTTTTAGAACACAGTCAAAAAGAAGCACTCAATGCTGAAGACATTGGCTTTTTCTTGGCACCTCTTTTAAATGCTGCGGGACGTATGGAAGATGCCTCTTTTGCTGTAGAGTTTTTGGCTTCCACAAACATTTATGATGCAAGGGTAAGACTAGAAAGACTCATAGACTTTAACACTTTACGAAAAGCCACAGAACAAGAATTGACGCAAAAAGCATTGGCACAAGTGAATGTTTCGGATGCAGTCATTGTGGTTGAGGGTGAAGATTGGCATGAGGGTGTGGTAGGCATTGTGGCTGCACGTGTAGCACGTCATCATGAAAAACCTTGTATTGTTCTTTCTAACAATGGAGAAGGTACACTTAAAGGAAGTGGAAGATCTTTTGGTGACTGTGACCTTTTTTCCATTACTAATCGCTGTAGAGAGCACTTAGAGAAGTTTGGTGGACATCAGGCAGCCATTGGCCTGTCTATGAAGAAAGAAGCCTTAGAAGCCTTTAAAATACAAATACAAAAAAACTACGCAACAGGCAATTACGTACAAAATGTTGAAGATCCTGATATTGTAGGTGCCTTAGACTTTGCAAATATCTCTTTTGACTTAACCAAAGCAGTCAAAAAGTACGAACCTTACGGCCAAGGCAACCCCTCACCAAAGTTTATTTCCTACGATGTAGAAATTCTGCAAGCAGACACGATGGGAAAAGAGGGGGAACACTTACGTTTCTCTTTTGCGCAAGAGGGCATAGTGATGGCTGGTGTGCAGTTTAAAACACGCGAAGTGTATGATATTGGCTCAAAATGTTCGGTGGTTTATACGGTGAATGAAAATCATTTTAGAGGAAAAGTCACACTGCAGTTGATGGTGGAGAAGATTGTCACTGGAAACATATAAAATATGTACCATCATCGCCTCGTAATTTCATACAAGGGTAGCAACTACTTTGGATGGCAAGACATAGGTACAAATGAAGAAAAGCCTACGATAGAGGGAAGTATCCACCAAGTACTCAAAAAAATCTGCAAATATCAAAACTGTACGATTGCCGCAGCAAGCAGAACAGATGCAGGTGTACATGCACAAGGACAAGTACTAAAAGTCACTATCCCCCTAGACATCGAAGCTGAAAAACTTCTCCTTGGCATGAATTCACTTTTGCCTGAAGATATCCGCATCTTACAATGTGAACCCTGTACTTCAGAATTTAATCCCAATAAAGACAGTAAGAACAAAACGTATCATTATTACTTTTGCACAGACAGCATCCACAACCCAGTGCTCAATGATGTCGTTGCACATGTTCCTTCCAATAGTACAGCGTTACTAGACCTAGAAATCATGAAAGAAGCCTGTAAACTTTTTATAGGCGAACATGATTTCTATAGTTTCGCAAAACGAGATACCAACATGTATTCAACTTTCCGTACTATTCTGAGCTGTGAAATAGTACAAACCCAATCTTCACCCTTTGGCAATGAAGTTTACACTATCAAGATTGTGGGTGAGGGCTTTTTAAGATACATGATTCGCTATATTGCAGGTGCGTTATTTTCGCTTGGTAGAAAGCAGATTAGCTTGAGTGATATTGGTGGAGCATTAGCAAGTCACAAAGAGGAAAAAATCAGTGCCAGAGCCAAGTCAAGAGGGCTACATTTGATTCATATTTCTTATTAGCAGTAAAAGTATTTGAATTTAAATAAAAAGTGTAATAAGTTTTGAAATGGCTACTTCATCTGTGAAGATTTTCACAAAACGGATGTCATAGCGTGAAAAGTGTGCGGCGTTTACTTCGTCATTCTCTTTGAGTTTTGCCACATACTTCTCTATACTTGCTTTGCCAAAAAATGTTTCCATATTTTTACCATCTTGAGGGTTGGAAAGAATGACTTCCCCCAAACGTTTAGGATCTTCCTCTTCTCTGTCTCTTATGATGATGACCACCACTTCATGTTTTTGTGCCAAAATAGAAAGGTCTACCTCTTCTAAAAAATCCCCTAACACAAAAATGAGTGAAGGTTTGTAAAGACGTTGAAAGAGGTTTTTTAAACTTTCACTGTTGTTGTTTTCTGTCTCTAAAAGATTAGTCTCTAAGAGGGTTTGTGAAAATTGTTCAATGTGGTAGAGTTGTTTGGTGGGCGGGGTTTCAAAGGTTTTGTTTTGTGTGTATGCCAAACCTGTAAAAAGATCCCCATTTTGTTCTGCTGCATACGCCAATATTGTTGCTACTTCTGTAAGCTTTGTTTGTTTCGCGTTTCCTGTGCCAAAATAGAGGCTTCCGTCCATTAAAGCAGAAACAACGATTGAGAGTTCACGGTTGGCATGTAACTCTTTTATGTAGGGTTTTCCAAGCTTCGCAGAAATCATCCAATTGATTTTTCGAATGTCGTCTCCGGTTTGATACTCACGCAGTTCAGAAAAGTCATAGCCCTCTCCATGGAGTTTGGAGAGGTTATGTCCAGAGAGTAGGGTATAGACCTGATGTCGGGCTTTGAGTTGTAGGGCTTTTAGCGCAGTAGTCATCTGTTAGCCCGCGTAGGTCGGGGTGCCCTCACCGGGACAAAATATAGATTGGTCACGGTATAGCTATCATTTCAACAATTTTAGAAATAATTTCATCTGAAGTCACCCCTTTAGCACGCGCTTCATAAGAGAGCACAATACGGTGACGTAAAACATCATGTATCACATACCCAATGTCTGCTGGGCTCACAAAGTCATTGCCTCGTAAAAAAGCTTTGGCTTTGGCTGCTTTATAGAGGTCAATAGAGGCTCTTGGACTGGCGCCATACATCATACACGTAGAGACTTCTTCCAGACCAAACTTTTCAGGATCTCTGGTCGCAGAGATGAGTTGTACAATATATTTCTCTAACTCAGGGTCAATGTGAATAGCCGCCATCTCTGTTTGTAAAATGTGTAGCTCTTCAATGTTTAAGACCGCTTGAACCGTTTCAAAACTTTTGTTGGCTACTTTACGCATAATCTCTAACTCTTCATTTTCGTCATTATGGGTAACTACAAGTTTCATCATAAACCTGTCTAGTTGGGCTTCAGGTAAGGTGTAGACACCCTCTTGTTCAATGGGGTTTTGGGTGGCCATGACTAAAAAGGGAGGCTCAAGTTTAAACGTCTCATCCCCTATGGTGACTTGTCTCTCTTGCATCACTTCAAGCAAGGCAGACTGTACTTTTGCTGGAGCACGGTTAATTTCATCGGCTAAAAGCAAGTGGGTAAACAGCGGCCCTTTTTTAATGCTAAAAGAGTGGTTTTGAGGGTTATAAATCTCTGCACCTATAATGTCTGAAGGCAAGAGGTCAGGGGTAAATTGTATACGTTTTGAGTCTAATCCTAGGGCTTGAGAAAGGGCATTGATGGTGGTGGTTTTTGCCAGTCCTGGTACCCCTTCTACTAAAATGTGCCCATCTGAAAGCAAGCCAATAAGTAAACCCTCAATGAGTGCTTCTTGTCCGACAACGGCTTTGGCAAGTTCTGCTTTGAGTGCTATAATTTTTTGATTCATTTTATTTTCTCCAATACTTCTTGTTTAATCTGTGTAAGACTTTGTGTCTCTTTACCGTACAGCAGTCCTTCTAGTGCATCAATCTCTGTTTGAAACTTTTTGACATCATGAGAGAGTAATACTTGTAAAAGGGCTTTGGCATTTTTACTTTGTTTTATTTTGCGCAGTAACACTGCTTGAGGATGGCTCTTTTTTGTTCTTTTCCACGTTTTTGCTTCTTTGTAAATGGTTGCAGAGAAAAACCCTACCCCAAAAACAAAGAGATATTTTAAAAGACTTTGTACCCAAGTCCAGTCACTCTCTTTGACAAGAGGTCTGTCTACTTTGTCAAGTAAAAGCTTGTCGTTGACAGTTTCTATTTGAAACTGTTGTTCAGGGACGAGCAGGGTGTAGGCTTTTTCTGTTTTAGGGTTAAAGGCTCGAATGTCTAGGGCGGGAAGGGTAAAACTTTTTTCATGTGAAAGCGCCATGGGGTA
>WTAE01000236.1 GCA_013139765.1 Sulfurovum sp. | reverse complement strand
CCGAACAAATTAAACGCCTCAAAGCAGAACACAAAAAAATTAAATCACAACATAAAAAACTCGAAGAGAAACAACATGAAGTCTTGGCAAGTATGGGTGAAAATATCCATGCCCTTGCCCAAGAGAGTATGTCACATAGCTCTAGAGTGGTAGATAAAATCAAAGATGTCTCTTCTGATGAAGACATAGAAAAGATGAAATACAATGATAGTGAACTCCTTGATGTCACGGGGGATTTGATTAAGTTTTTACGTTTAAAGTCTAAAAAAGTACTTATTCAAAATGAAGTCTTTAACTTTAATCATGTACTCAATGAAGTGGCAGGAACTTTACATAATATCTATAAAAATAACGATATAGAACTCATCTTTGACATAGACAAAGAAGTCCCTAAAAGTATGTTGGCTGACTCCTTACACATGGGACAGATATTGAGTAATCTACTTGAATATGTGATACAAAATGCCCAAAGTAAAGAGGTGAAGCTTGAAGTCACAACAGAACACTCTTTAACAGAGGGACTACAGTTATGTTGTCGTATAGAGTCTGAGATTGTGATTCCCAATCAAGAAACACTTTTTGACTCTTATTATGATGAGGAGTTACGAAGGTATGTAGGACTAGGACTCTTTGTGGCAAAAGAGTTAACTGAGCTCATGCAGGGTGAGTTGATTGTGGTAGACACCAATGAGGGGTACAATGCCTTAGTGATACATATACCTATAGTAGATGGTCATCAAGATAAACGTAAATACCGTCTTCCTGATAAAGGATTGGTAGGTAAAAAAATACTGATTGTTGATGTTAATGCCAATGCTGCTGCGGCAACAGAAAAGTTATTTGCCTACTTTAAAGCAGATGTTACTGTACTAAGTGCTGAGAAATATGCTGAGAGTATGCCCAATATTGGACTGTATGATATTGTGGCATTAAATGAGACACTCTTCTCTTTAAAAATGATAGCGGCATGTAAAAGTGTGAAAGAGACACAAGATTTAAAGATTATTGCTTTAGAAAACCTCTTCTCCTCTCATGAGGGAACATTGGATGCAGTGGTAGACTTCTCTTTGAAAAAACCTTTAACCCAAGAGTATGTCTTTGACACACTCATTGAGCTATATACGTCTAAAGAAGAGAAGCTCAAGAAGCGGGAAAAAGAAGATGAAAATGCGTTGCTGGTCTATCGTAAGAACTTTAAACATACAGAAAATGTGGGATTAGAGAGTTTTAGCAGTTTTTCTGGAAAACATGTACTGATTGTCGAAGACAATGAGATTAACCAAAAAGTACTGTTAAGTATTTTGGCGAAGTCGGGTATGGTTTTACATATTGCCAACAATGGAGAAGAAGCTGTTGACTTTATGCTGACTGAGAAAGAAAAGATTGATTTCATTTTTATGGATATCAACATGCCTGTGATGGATGGTTACATTGCTACCCAACACATACGTAGAGATGCACGTTTTAACGAGGTGCCTATAGTGGCACTTACCGCTCTTGTCGCTGACCATGAAATAGACAAAATGTTTGATATGGGTATGAATGGCTATTTACCAAAACCTCTGCACATAGAGAAACTCTACACCGCTTTGGATATGTTCTTAACGACTGCAAGTGAATCAGAAGAGAAGATTGAAAGTACTGTAAGCCCTACAATGAAGCTAGAGGGCTTAGACTTAGAAGAAGGCTTACGTCGTATGAAGGGGAATGAAGTCTTCTATAAAGAAGTCCTAAAAGAGTTTTTAGATGCTTATGCCCAGAGTGATGAAGTTTTTGAAAGCCTTGTGAAGGAACAACGTTTTGTACAAGTGAATATGTTGCTTTTAGACATGAAAGGTTTAACCGGTACCATCGGTGCCATGGAGATGCATGATCTTCTTTCTGAGATACAGCAAAAGATCATCTATAACAAAGAAGAAATCATAGACACCTGCGTGGCTTCTTTTAGCAAAACATTTACAACATTAAAAACGGCTATAGAGACGTTTTTGGCGGCTTAACGTACTCTGAAAAAGGTTGAGCCTGAACCTGAAAAAAACCAACCCTCTTTGGCTTCTTTTTTTAACTCAGGGTACGCAAGCAGTGAAGCAGCATAGAGGTCGTTAAGTTTAACAGGATCGCTAATACGCTCCAAGATGCTTTTTGAATCTAAGCTCTCCCACCCTATAATAGCAGCCAGAGAAATTTTGTCTAAAAGATTTTCTTTAAAGGTTTTGTAGACAAGCGCAGTGTCACAACCAATGTTTGGGGTGTAGAGTTCTAAGTCTAAAGCTGGCTCGTCAAATGGTTCTACAATTTCTCCAAAACCTGATACGTTAGCAGAAGGATAGTTGTAGATGAAGAATGGCAAATCTGCGCCTATGGTAGACCCTATCTTTGCTAACTCTTTGGTACTGAGTATGAGGTTACATACCTCTTTTGTCAAAGACATAAACGCAGCCGCATCAGAAGATCCACCCCCTAGACCTGCTTGGCTTGGTATACGTTTGCTGACAACAACTTTATGTTTGTAAAAGAAGTCTAAGATGTCAAGGTCACCAGTATAGTCATTGAGTGCTTTGTAGGCTTTGTAAATAGTGTTTGATTCTAGAGGGATGTCATCACAACCTTCAATGGTAAAAGTGCCACATTCACAAGGTACAAACTTTATAGTGTCATACAAATCTTCTACACGCATAAAACGAGAAAGTAGTGTATGATACCCTTCTTTATGCCCTGTAATTTTTAGAAATATATTGACTTTTGCATGTGCTCTGATGCTGTAACCAGAGTCATCTTGTGTGATGGCTAATTTACTTCCTTTTGTATGCACATTGTTAGTACTTGCTTCTTCAACTTCCCAATATCCACCCTCATCACCACCTTCAAAACCACCCATCACTAAAACCTTCTCGTAAAATTTGTATGATTATACAATAGGGAAGCTATGGTTAGTGTTTTCTTTTGAAAAAAGTATAGGATAGGAAATGTATCATAATCATAGAGATTTATTTTGCTACAATTCCATATAAATTACAGACATTAAAGATAAGGTGTATGTATTAGGAGACTTTATATGCTTACACACATCCCTTTTACACAACTTTTTAAAGCAGACCATGGTTGGTTAAAAAAAAGTAGTTTTCATTTTTCTTATGCTGAGTATCTAGACAGAAATAACACACATTATGGAGCACTACGTGTGATGAATGATGATTTCATTGCACCGCATACAGGATTTGATACCCATCCGCATAAAGATATGGAGATTGTTACTTATATTCTTCGTGGTGAATTGACCTATCAAGACAGTATGAGAAACAATGAGAGATTGGGACGTGGTAGTATGCAGTATTTGTCTGCTGGGACAGGCATTAGACACACTGAACACAATGAGGGTGACGAAGAGGTGCATCTCATACAGATATGGATTTTACCTTCAGCCACAGGCTTAACCCCAGAGTATGAGTCTAAAATATTTACGCTTGAAGAAAGACAAAATTTTTGGTTACATCTTATTGGGCCTAAAGGTACTAAAGGGGTAACACACATTTCCCAAGATACCAATATGTATGTCAGCGAAGTAGAGAAGGGAAAAGTCCTTGACTTTGATCTTCAAAAGGGTAGACAACTGTATATCAAAGTGATGGAAGGTTCTGCGGAGATAAATGGGGTGACCTTTGTACAAGGGGATGCTGGAAAGCTTAGTGGGGTAACACTGAACGTGAAGGCACTCTCAGATGTACATATCCTTTTAGTTGAAATGCAAGAAATTACATGAAAGAGACATAAATGAAAGTGTTTGACCCAGTAGCCTATAAAAATATGGTACGTGACTTCCAAGAACGTGATGAGCCTTTAGGATGGTTTGACAGTATTTACAGTGATGCTGAAGGTGATTTTTCTGCAGTGTTTTGGGCAGATTTGGAAGCGAGCCCTTATTTGACACAGTGGCTAAAAGAAAATCCTCTTAAGGCAGAAAAGAAAAGTGCTATTGCCATTGGTTGTGGGGTAGGGGATGATGCAGAAGAGATGGCAAACTATGGTTTTGATGTGACAGCTTTTGACATTGCTCCTACCGCTATTGAACTGTGTAAAAATCGCTATACACAGAGTAAGGTGAAGTACTTAGTGGCAGACCTTTTTGACTACCCTAAGACATGGCAGGGGAGATTCGACTTGGTGTATGAGTGTAATACCATTCAAGTGCTTCCTGGGAAATATAGGAAACAAGCCATGCAAGCAATGGTGAGTCTTTTAGCCAAAGGCGGCACTTTACTTGTTTCTTGTCGAAGTAGAAAGTCTGGAGAACAGGAAGAGGATATACCTCTACCTTTAGATAAAATAGAAATAGATACGTTTAAGTCTATGGGTTTAAAAGAAGAACATTTTTTAGCCTATGATGATAGCCAAGAACCACCTGTACCACACTTTTTTGTAGCGTACACAAAAGAGTGATTAATTCTCTATAAACTTTGGAATACGGTTAAACCTATATTTCACAAGGCCATCAATGATTTCTATAATGGAAAAAAATGAAGTGGTTTCGATGAGGTAAACCCCTTCGTTTTGATTTTCAAAATACTCTACGCCAAGTTTTTTCCCTAATTCCATAAATTCTTCATCCCCTATATAGGTGTTACTAGGCAATGCTAAGTATTGGAAAGGATCAAGGGCTTTTTCATTGTCATAGAAAAACTTTCCTTCATGGATGCGGTGCAAGCTAGAGAGTGTGCCATCTACCCCTAGTTTATCAGCAAGTAAAGCACCTAAGCTTCGAATGTAGGTACCTTCACTTACTTTGGCTTCAAAGTGCACAAAAGGGTGGTTGTAGTTAAGCAGTTTGATGTCGTAAATGCTTGAGGTAATGGTTTTAAGATTTACCTCTTCTCCTGCACGTGCAAGTTCGTAAGCACGTTGTCCGTTTATCTTTTTGGCACAAAACTTTGGTGGGTAGTAAGTGAGTTCTCCCTGAAGTGATGCTAGCTCTTTTTCAATACGTGTTTGTGAAAAGGGCTCTACCTCTTTGATGCTGTCTACTTTTTCAATGTCAAGGCTAGGGGAGTTTGCACCAAGCCATAAGGTGGCTTTGTAAGACTTAGGTGTTTTGTCTAAGTACTGAAAAAGTTTGGTGTATTGACCCGTGGCGACAATAAGACAACCTGTAGCGAAAGGGTCAAGGGTACCTGAAAAACCTACTTTTTTAGTGCCATATTTACGTTTTACGTAGCCCATATAGCCGTTTGATGTTCTGAAGATGGGTTTGTTTACGACAAATAGTCTATTCAATGAGATGTCCTGTAGGGTGTTGTCTCCTGACAACACCATTGTATTAAATGTATCGGTGTTGTCAGGAGACAACACCCTACGTTAAATAGATTGTACAAAAGAAGAAAGAATCTCTTTCTTATTTCCACCAAAGTTAATGAGTAACTTGTACTCTTTTCCTGACTTGTTGGCTGCTTGCACACGCCCAATACCAAAGATTTTGTGTTTGACCAAGTCACCTTTTTTAAAGGCAGACGATTTGGTGATTTTGAGGCTCGTGTCTTGAATAAGTCCTGCCTCACCTAAAAATCTACTTTTGTCTATCATTTTACGGCGGCCTTTGTAGAAACGGCTGTCTACATAACAAAGGGTAAGGTCAGACTTCGCTCTGGTGATGGCCACGTAGCCTAAACGACGCTCTTCTTCCATGTTTGTACCTTCACCAAGTAGAGGGAAAAACTCTTCTTCTAGACCAATGACAAAGAGGTGTTCAAACTCTAGCCCTTTGGCGGCATGTATACTCATAATGGTAATGGCGTCTTCTTCTATTTGGTCTTGGTCACTTTGTAGGGAGACATCATTTAAAAACTCATCTAGGCTAAGGTCTGGGTTGTGAATAACTGCATCTCTGAAGTATCCGTAAAATTCATCGATGTTAAGGATACGTTCCATGCCATCTACCATGCCTGCATAATGGTCTTTGATCTTAATACGTGCATCAAAATCAGTAATGAAGTTTCCTAATGTCTCTGAAGCTTCCTGTTGTAAAAAGGTGATGTCTTCTACCAAAGCTGCCAGTGCTGTGGCTACTTTTTTAGAAATGACTAAAGGCAAGTCACCTTTTAAAGAGGACTGAATGTAGCCAAAGAGAGAAAGGTGTGCTTCAAAAGCGGCTTTTTGTAGTTTCTCTATAGATGCTTTTCCAATACCACGTTTAGGTTTGTTGATAATACGGATAAAAGAGAAGTCATCATGAGGATTGGAAATGACTCTAAGGTAAGAGATCATGTCTTTTATCTCTGCACGTTCGTAAAAACGCATACCACCAATGAGTTTAAAAGAGAGTCCTGATTTGGAGAAGCCTTCTTCTAAAGAACGTGAAAGTGCATTGATGCGGTAGAGTACCGCAATCTCATCTGGGTCTGCGCCTTCGTCAAGCAGTTTTTGTATGGCATGGGCAATGGCTTTGGCTTCCATAGACTCATCCAGTGAGTGTAAGAGTTTGACATCTTGCCCTGTGCCTTTATGGGAAGTCAGCTTTTTGCCTAAACGTGTAGAGTTGTGCTCTATGAGGGTATTGGCAGCTTTGAGTATGGGCTCTGTTGAACGGTAATTGGTTTCTAGTTTTACTGTTTTACAGCTTTCAAAGTTGGAAGCAAACTCCAAAATGTTTCGTATGTTTGCACCTCTCCAACCGTAAATACTCTGGTCATCATCTCCTACCACACAAAGGTTATTGTGTTCAGAAGAGAGCAGTTCAAGCAGTTGGAACTGTAACTCATTGGTATCTTGGTACTCATCTACCATGATGTACTTGTAACGGTTAGAAGTCTCTTTTCGTAAGTCATCATTTTGAGCGAGTATTTTGTAAGTCAGCATGAGTAAGTCATCAAAGTCTACAAGATTATTCTCTTCTATGTTGGCTTGATACTTCACATAAATGTTGGCTATTTTTTTGTAGTCTGGCAGTTCAGCTTTTTCAAGCACCAACTCAGGAGAGAGGATGGAGTTTTTATATTTGGAAATTTCTGAAGCGATAAATGCAATATTTAAATCTATTTTTAATTCTTTTGCGATGCTTCGAATAAGACGTTTTTTGTCATCAGAATCGATGATGACAAAAGCATTAGATCGTCCAAGTTTTTCTATATGAAATTTTAAAAAGAGTAGTCCAAACTTATGGAAGGTACAAAGCAAAGGAGGGTAAGAGACACGTTGGGGCATGAGACCTAAAGCCCGTTCTCTCATTTCTGCTGCTGCTTTGTTGGTAAAGGTTAGTGTAAGTGTATTGGCAGGGTCTATGCCCACTTCTCCTACAAGATAGGCCAGTCTTGTGGTAAGGGTTTTGGTTTTACCTGAGCCTGCACCTGCTAAAATAAGCATGGCACCATCAATGTGCGTAGCAGCTTCTTTTTGTGAGGGGTTCAGTGCATTTAAAATAGTTTCCATACTTTCCTAACTTCATTAATATATCTATTATACCGTTTAATTGATTAGATTTGAGCTAACACAAAGGTGCTACAAAAGTGTTACAAAAACTATATTAACTATATAATAAGCACAACTTATGTTAAATTTAAGAATTATAAGGTATAATAATTACATAAGCTTATTAGGTTAAGTTATTTAAATTATTATAAGGACAACAAATGTTAAAAGATTTTGTGAAATTAGAAACTTTTCTGACAGTTGCAAGAGAAAGAAGTTTCTCTAAAGCATCTGCGAAATTAGGGATCTCACAACCAGCTGTAACACAACAAATTAAATTTATTGAGAAATACCTGGCTTGTAAAGTGATCGAGCGTAAGAAGAATGGTATTAAGCTGACATCTGAGGGTGAGGAACTTTATAAGGTTGCTACACGTATCGAAAAAGAAATTATCGCTTCAGAACAAGACATTTTAAAAATTATAGATAAAAAAATCACCTTTAGATTAGGTGCATCATATACTATTGGTACTTACATTATCCCAGGACAATGTTTGAACACTATGGGTTCTGCTATCAACAACGATGTAAGTCTAGATATTGATCACAGTGAGGCTATTATTGCAAAACTGAAAGACAGAAAACTTGATGTGGGTCTTATTGAGTCACCTGTGATGGACAATGACTTAATCTACAGAGAGTGGATTGAAGACGAATTGATGGTTGTCTCTAATGTGCCTATCTCTAAGACGTTAAAAACAGAAGAGCTATATGACTTTAACTGGATCTGTCGTAATGAAGGGTCTTACACAAGACGTGTTGTCACAGAAGTATTTGAAGAGTTAGGTGTTTCTTGTAAAAGTTTTAATGTACTTTCCGAAGTATCTAACACAACAACCATTCTTCAAACACTCAAAAAGAGTGAGAGAAATCCAGAGAAACCAGTGGTTTCTATCTTGTCTAGACATGCTGTGGCAGATGAAGTTGCTAACGGTGAGCTTTTCGAAGCAAGACTAAGAGGGTACACAATGACACGTAAATTCTACATTGTTTACTCTAAAGCCAATAAACACAACGCGTATGTAGATAACGTTGTAAACTATATCTTAGCAGGTCACTGTTAAGATTTAGTTTTTATGACTTATTTTTCCTGAGAAGTTTTTTATTCTCAGGATTTTTAAGAAGTGCTTCCATAGATGAGCTTTTGGCGGAATTTTTGGAAGTACTTGTTACAGCAGGTTTCTCTGCCTCTTCCCCCTCATATTTTCCCCAATTAAATACAATAGGATTATCACCTACAAAAACTTGTTGAATGGCTAAAAGTGGTACAGTCACGGTTGAACCATAATTGTCTACACCAAAACCTGCTTCAAACGAAAAATACTTCTTGTCTATACTCGCACTTTCAAAAGTGTACCCACTTAAGACGAACAAGACTGTATCATCAAATGACTCTTTAATCTCAGAAGGTAATTCAGGGTTAAAGCTAAGGTGTTTAATATCACAGGCTAAAGCAAACTCTTGGTTCTGCTTAAACAGATACTCAATACTTTGTAAAATATGTGTTTTAATGAGTGTTTTATATTCTGCGGTTTGAAAAAGTTTTGTCATCATGTCTTTACCCTAATTATAATTATATATTATTTTTATATCTTTTACTATCTTAAATCCTATCATAGCATTCATTAGAGCTACTTGTGTATAGAGAGGTAAATCTTCTTTTTTGATATTTCTTGTTTGTAAAAAGCCTTGATCCAGTAACTTTTGACGCATGGTTCCTTCAAGCAGAGGTTTCTCGGGTGTAAACCATTGCTCTCCATCATAAAAAGCGATGTTGGCTATACTTGTATCTGTCAAGTAACCCTCTTTTTCTATGAGGATGTCATCTGCCTCTGGAAGTGCTGCTAAGAGTGTATTGAGTGCATCTCTATTGGCATATTTGAGGGCATAGTCAAGATTTGAGGGGATAACTTTTAGAGTTTGTATCTCTTTGGCTTTGTAAGGTAGGTATTCTACTTTTTGTACCTCAGTGTTGTACAAGATACGACAACGGTATAAACCTTTTTGTGGAGGTTTTATGTGTTCTTTTAAAATGAGGGATTCGCTGCTATTGTAAAGTGCTTTTCGACTTTTGTCACAGCGTTTTTGATGGTAAGATAAATTGGAGATAACGCCATCTTCTATCTTTATACTTTCAAGAAGAAGCGCTGTGTTAGAAGGCAAAGGTGACATTAGCTGTCAAAGAGTTCCGTTGAAAGGTAACGTTCGGCTGTGTCACAGAGTACGGTCACAATGGTCTTACCTTTATTTTCAGGACGCTGGGAAATGAGGTTGGCTGCATGTAAGTTCGCACCAGAAGAGACACCTATAAGTAGACCTTCTTCACGTGCAACTTTTTTTGCCATGGCGAAAGCATCTTCATTGCTTACGGCAATTATTTCACCATAAATCTCAGTATTGAGTATGCCAGGGATGAAGCCTGCACCAATACCTTGTATTTTGTGAGGACCCGCAGAGCCACCAGCCAATACTTGAGAGTTTGTAGGTTCAATGGCAACTATCTCAATGTTAGGAATTGCTGCTTTGAGTGCTTCACCCGTACCTGTGAGTGTACCACCTGTACCTACAGATGCAACAAAAATATCTACTTTTTTGTCTGTGTCTTTGAGTATTTCCAAAGCGGTGGTTTTTCTGTGTATCTCTGGATTGTCAGGATTTTGAAACTGCTGTAGTACTTTTGCATTGGGTAGCTCAGAGGCTAGTCTGTCCGCATGTTCTACGGCTCCAGACATACCTTTGTCACCAGGTGTTAAGACAAGCTCCGCACCTAAGTGTGTAAGGAGTTTACGGCGCTCAATACTCATAGAGTCTGGCATGGTTAAAACAAGTTTTAAGCCTTTTGCTGCACATACAGCAGCCAGACCTATGCCTGTGTTTCCTGAAGTTGGTTCGATGATGGTTGTCTCTAAATCAATTTGTCCAGAAGCCAAAGCTTCATTGATCATACTAAAGGCAATTCTATCTTTTACAGAAGAGGTAGGATTCATAAATTCACATTTACCTAAAATGTTTGTTTGACTCTCTTTTGAAAGGGTATTAATCTTTACGAGAGGGGTGTTTCCTATTAAATCTTCAACGTTATTTGCAATCATATACTTTCCCTATGGATTTACTTATATATCCATTCTAGCTAAGTTATGCTGAGGGGTTAATGTAGGTTGGAGGATGTACCTTACATGAGGGAAGAAATGTGTCAATTTCAGCGCAGAGGCTGAAATTATTGACCTAGGCTAGAGGCCCTAAAAGGCTTAATTGTTTTCTACTTTTGTAATGCTATAGGCGATCTCTTCATCTGCATACATTGGCACGACACCATTGTAGTCTGAAGGTACTTTAAAAGGTGTTTTTTCTAAGAAAACTGTTTTGTTAGGCACGCTAATATCGTAGATATTTTGAGCATTTCCTGAGACAAAGGCTTGTAAGTTTTCAACAGAGGCATTGTTGTTGTCAAAAAGCTCGGCTAAAAGTTGTAAAGCAATGGGAGAGGTAAAGACACCTGCTGCACAACCACAGGCTTCTTTGGCATGTTTAGGATGTGGTGCAGAGTCTGAACCAAACATCACTTTTGGGTGGGCAGCAAGGGCCACTTTAAGTAAGGCATCTCTGTCTTCTGGACGTTTAGCAATTGGCTTACAGAATAAGTGTGGTTTTAACATCCCTCCAGCTACATCATCTAAAGTAATGAGCAAGTGGTGTATGGTGATGCTTGCATAAAGGTTTTCAAACTTATCTAACAAGTCTACAGAACTTTTGGTCGTAATGTGTTCCATGATGATCTTAAGTTTTGGAAAAGCCGTGGCCAAACGTTCATAAATAGAAGCAAATTCTGCTTCTCTGTCCATGACAAAACCATTGGTTTCTCCATGTACACAAAGTGGAATGTTGAGTTCAGACATTGCTTCAAGTGCTGGACGTAATTCTTCGACGTCAAACCCACTGACCCCACCTTCGGAGTTTGTGGTAATACCTGCAGGGTAGAGTTTTATAGCAGTGATTTCATCTTTAATGGATTCTAAAAAAGCCTTGTCATAGCTGGGTTTAAAAAACAGCGTCATATACGGCGTAAATGTCTCTTTGCCAATGGCTTTTTCTATGCGTTGTCTGTAGGCAACAACTTCTTCTTTTGTACTCACAGGAGGTACAAGGTTAGGCATGATAATAGCCCCTGAAAATGTCTCCGCTGAAGACTTTGCGATTTTCTCTAACATTTCTCCATCACGGAGGTGTAAGTGCATGTCAAGTGGCGCGTTTAATTGCATCAAAATCCTTTAGTACGTAATATTTGGTTTCTTTGGTCTGAGTACTTTTTGGTACCAGCCAATAGTGTATATCTATATTGCCACAAAAGGCATTAAAAGGGAGTAAAGCAAGAAGCTTTGGTGGGGTGTAGTCAACCAAAGGGTAGTCAATGCCCCCTTTAAAAAACTGGTTACAACGCAAAATGCGTAAGGTACTTGCCGCCAAAGCTTTGTGTGGGGCATTAAATTCAAATTGCCAAGAAGCATACTCAGAACAAGAGGGATAATAACGACAAGATGCAGGTAACATTTTAGAAATGTACTGGTAGCCTTTGATGGGGGCGATGTAGAAGTTTTTCATGTTCATAGGTTTTAACTCAGTTTTTATTTTCTTTATAGATTGTACCTTAAAAATATGCTAATTTGACATATTTTTGATGAAAGTACTTGTTTTTTGTTAGGCTGTAGAAATAAGATAATAAAGAGTGAGATATATTATTACACATCGTGTGTAATAATATATTAAAGTTATCTATGTTAAGCTAAGGAAGGTGAGATGAACGCAAAAGAGATATTGAAGATTTTGTATAGACATGGCTTTAGTCAAGTTTCGCAAAAAGGCTCTCATTTAAAGTTGTCAAAAGATGAGAAAAAGGTCATTGTTCCTGTGCATGGTACAAAAGATATACCGATAGGTACAGTAAAGAGTATTGAAAAACAAAGTGGTGTGAAACTACGCTAAAGGATTAAGATGGAATATATTGCTTTTATACATAAAGAAGATGACAGTTATGTGTCTGTTGTTCCTGACCTTGAATATACGTCAAGTTTTGGGAGTACATTTACAGAAGCAGTGCATAATATAGTTGAAGCCTGTGAACTGTATGCTGAAGATGAAGAGGTTTTACCTATGGCACGTTCCTTGGAACAACTCACAAAAGAAGAAGAGTTAGATGCAAAGGCTACACCCCAGCTCATTAATGTTAAAGTAGAAAAAAATGTACGCATTAATGTGATGCTTCCCGCAGGTTTACTTAGAGATATAAATACTAGGGCAAAAGAGTTGTATCATGGCAATAGAAGTGCCTACATACAAGACTTAATGCAACGAGATATTTATATACAAGCATAGGAAGTGATAAAATGAAAGCAAAAATCAAACAGGCAAATTGACTAAGCCCTTAACTTTTAAGTATACTTTCACCCAAAAGGCAAAAAGATTAAAAAACTACTCACGACACTCACCCTTTTACTAAGCTTTTCTAGTCTTGATGCTCAAACACTGGAACCCAAACTTTATGCCAATATTCCTACGGGATTGAATGTGCTCATTATGGGGTATGGGCATACTGAGGGGGCTATCCCTGAAAATGCTATTTTGGGTTTGGAAGATCCGGACTTAAATATAGAGAGTGCTTTTTTAGCCTATGGGCATACTTTCTCCTTTTTTGGACGTCATAGTAAGTTTGATGTCATTATGCCTTACTCTACACTCGATGGTACAGCCCAACAGTTTGGGAAAGAGGTGAGTAGGGAAGTGAGTGGTATGGGTGACACCAAAGCACGTATCTCTTTGAACCTCTTGGGTGCACCGGCACTCTCTTTTAAAGAATTTGCAGACTATAAGGCAGATGTTGTCATAGGTGTGAGTTTACAAGTCACTATTCCTACAGGCCAATACGATGGAAGTAGATTAATCAATCTTGGGGCAAATCGTTGGTCGATAAAACCGGGTATTGGGATTTCGAAAAGCATTTCAAAGTACACCTTTGAACTTTCTGCTGATGCAGAGTTTTATAGCACCAATGATGACTTTTATGGAGGCATCACGAGAAAACAAGAACCTATCTATTCTACGCAAATTCACGCGCTCTATACCTTTCAAAGAGGTATGTGGTTGGGACTTGGGGCAACGTACTTTTCTGGAGGAGAGTTTTTTAACAATGACATAGGTGCAGACAACCGCTTAAGTAACCTACGTTTAGGTGCCACATTTGCCTTGCCTTTCAACAAACAGAATGCTCTTAGACTTTACCTTAACTCCGGGATAAACACCCGTTATGGTACAGACTTTGATGCCATAGGTATTGCTTGGCAATATAATTGGGCAGATTAATAGGTTCTTGCTATACGGGCATTAAGGTACAATAGCAGCATGAAAATACTAGCACAACTCAGATCAGGACAACTCTTAGGAACTAAAAGGCTCAAGTTAGCCTGTGGGTTAAAAGAATTTCCTAGAGAAATTTTTACACTGGCAGAGAGCTTAGAAGTCTTAGATATGACGGATAATCAGCTCCATACTCTACCAGATGATTTTGGAAAACTCAAAAATCTCAAAATACTTTTTTTGTCAAACAACCTTTTTACAGAAGTACCTACTGTACTCTCACAATGCCCCAATCTCTCCATGATAGGCTTTCGCAATAACAATATAGACACACTGGCTGAAAATGCTTTGCCACTTAGTACACGTTGGCTCATACTGACTGACAATGTACTCACCTCATTGCCAGAGTCTATGGGAGCGTTGAAGTACTTACAAAAGTGTATGCTCTCGGGTAATCAATTGACTCATCTACCAAGAAGCATGAAACACTGCGAAAATCTAGAACTCTTACGCATCGCAGTTAATGCATTTACAGAGTTACCCAAAATGCTTTTGGATCTTCCAAAACTCTCATGGCTGGCATACGGAGGCAATCCATTTTGTGCAAAACATCCTGACTGTGATACGCCACTTAAGGTTGTAGATTGGGGAAGTTTAAATATACAAGAAGTACTTGGAGAAGGTGCATCGGGGCTTATCTCTAAAGCCATTTATGAGGGTAAAGAAGTAGCAGTAAAAGTCTTTAAGGGCGACATTACTTCTGATGGTCTGCCTGAAGAAGAGATGGACATTAACATTTCTATGGGTCATCATGACCATCTTGTGGATGTACTTGCACGTGTAACAGGGCATCCTGAGGGGAAAGATGTGTTAATGTTGGAACTCATACCTTCTACATTTTTTAACTTGGGTCTACCACCTACGCTTGAAACATGTTCACGTGATGTGTACCCTGAAGACTTTAGCCTAGCTCTTTCACAAAGTATAAAGATACTCAAAGGGATGGCAGATGCAGCTGTGCATATGCATGAAAGAGGCATCATGCATGGTGACTTTTATGCACATAATATCATGATAGACAAAGAGGCTAACAATATACTTGGTGACTTTGGTGGGGCTTCGTACTATGAGCCTAAAGAAGTAAAAGTGCGTCATGCGTTAGAGCGTTTGGAAGTACGGGCTTTTGGCTGTTTGGTTGAAGAGATGCTCTTACTTTCTCAAGATGATAGATCAGACCCTCAGCGAAGAGCGAAGTTGGAACTACTTAGAGATGCGTGTTTAAATGAAAAAAATGAAGAGCGTCCACTCTTTAAAACAATCTATCAGCATCTTCTTAAGGCTTTAGTTTAACCCACCATATTCAAAAAAAAAAATTTCAAATATGCTCTTACCCTAATTCCCTGTATGTCATATAATACCTTATCTAAACTATGGAACCCACTGAAGAACTTAGGTATTCATAATGGGTTTTGCAAATGTGAGATTGTGCAAGAGATTTTCAAGTCCTAGCCAAAGCTAAGACGAAGTAAATATCTTGTGCAAGATTGCGTTTGCAAAGCCCACCCTTCGGGCATCACTAGCTTTCGCCTATGCGTTGTTACTCTTTTTCGACTTAACTATGGCTAGGACTTCAAAAGAGTGCCTAGCCTAGACAAAAGCTAGAGATGTTATGAACACCTAAGTTCTTCAGTGGGTTCCCAAACAAAAGGATTTAAAATGACACAGACAAACAAAAAATTTACAATGAAATTCGCAGTAGTAGCTTTAGCAGTAGGAATGTTATCACCATCAATAAGTATCCAAGATAATGGTACAGCAGAAGTATCTATGTTTAACGCAGCAGAGGCAAGACAACATGTAAAACATAATGTAAACCGTAATGTGAATGTAAAACATCATAATGGAGGTCATTACAATAACAACTATAATAACCATCATGATGATCACACAGCAGCTAAAGTACTTGGTGGTATGGCAGTAGGTGTAGCCAATGAGGTCATTGACCCAAATGATACAGCACTACAGAAAACAGTAAAAGCTAAAGCAGTTCGTGGTGATTACCGTCAAAATAGACAGGCAAGAAGATAGGTAAGATACAAAATAAAATAGAACATTTAAAGTGTATTCCTAAAACCTTATAAAATATATAACTTTATAAGGTTTTCATCACTCGTTTAAAATCACTGAATACCGCTATAGCGACAAACCTTATATTCTATGTTAAATAATAAGGTTTTAAATATAAATGAAGAGAATTATTTTAAAAAATAAAAATGGGGGGGGTGATGATCTTGCTGCTCAAATGTTAGTTTTTAGAAGGGACCATTTATTTAAATGTTGGTAAGATTGAGATAATCCAGTTTTTAATTAAAGCAAAATAACTTTGGGAGACAAGACGACCGGCAAAATAATTGATGCGCCAAGAACCATCTTCTTTAGAAAAATAGAGTCTTTTATTTTTACCATCCTTTGAATAGTGGACGGTTGTTCTCACAAAACCATTTGGTTCTATTTGCTTAATTTCTATTTGTGGTGATAGATTTCGGGAGAGAAGTTCTATAGAGATTTTTTTCTCTACTTCATCCAATGCATCTTTACTCTCTTTTAACTTATCCCACTGTGTTTTAAATACGGGATCATTAAAAGACAACTTTAACCCAAAAGGCTCCAGCGTCATATAGTAGGATTCTTCTGTCATCATTTTTTTGACACTTTGTAAGTCTCCGCTATAAAGTGCATGATAATACTTGCCTACAATCTCTTCAGGCTGTAAGAAGTTATGTATGTTTTGCATTATTATCATATAACTATGTTATTTCTTCTCTAGCAATCGCTGCTTCATATGACTCAAGATGATTGTAACTACCTTCTCTTAGAATCTCATAAGTTCTAATAATATCATCAGGCATATCCATTTCGTCAATAGATTCTGTAAGTGTACCAATATCAACCAATTCTACTATTTTACCCACTTTCAATGCTTCAAGTAAAGATACTTCACCCTGTACGGTCAATGTATCGTAAAGTTCTTGTAGATAATCTACATGAAATTCTCCATAAGCAAGTTCGCTTTCATCGATCATAGAAATATCAATACCATAATTGATGCATAATTTTTCTGCTGCATCCATATGTCTCTGTTCCGAGAGTTGAATACTTGCAAAGGTACATTCATTAGAATATACATTACCCAAATAGATATATACATCACGTGCTACTTTTTCTTCCTGATAGATAAAAAACAATCTATCTTTTTGCTCCTCAGTCAGTTGTGTTACACTACTGTCCGTTGAGTCTGAACTATTACAGCCTGAAAGAGACAAAAATGCCAAACTTCCTGTACCCGTTATAAGTAATTTGGAGAAAAAACCTCTTCTATCTTTACATAAATCTATCTTTTTCATTTGATATCCTTTATAAGATGTTTTTAAGTATAACACAACAATATAGAAAAATCTTAGCATTATATATATAAAAAAATAAAAAAGATATATATATCTGTGACCTATTAGAGAACCCAGCCGCTCCCTTTATTGTAATTTTATTAGTATGGTTGACGTAATGAAAGCTACGAGCTTTAGGCTGGATAATATTATAAAGAAAATGACTACACCAGTCAGCAAATAAAGAAAGATGAACTTTAAAGGCTTCTGCCTTTGAAGTTTTATGCATCTAATTTAATAATTAGGTGTAATCAAATATCTTGTTTAAAAAACCTTATAAAATATATAAGTTTAACGGTTTATGACAAAGCAGGATTCATGTTTAATGACCGTGCTAACTTAAGCTCAAACACTGCAACACCAAATGGTGATGGTACATACACAGTGAGTTATGGTTGTGGAGATAAAGCACCAAACAACTTAGAAATAAAAAATGACTCTGGTGTATTTAACCTTGCAGTGCGTCATTACCAACCTAGCAAAGCTGTGAGTGAAGATGGGTTCCGTATTTTACCTACTATGAAAGCAGTTAAATAAGCGCAACATCAAAAGCGTATTGATACATTGAAAAACCTTAAGGTGCGTTTCTCCAACGCACCGTTGACACTATTACAATCTCCCAACCCCATCATAAATACTAAAGAGAATCTCTAATAATATATGATAAACTTATGTATCAAACAACATTATTAAAGGAAATACATGATAATTAAAAAATTATTATTAGGGTCTGCACTTGCATCATCTGTACTATTTGCTGGAGGTGATGTTGTTCCTCCTGAGCCTATGGTTGAAGAGGTAAGTGAATGGAGTACTTCAGCTTCCATCTACATGTGGGCTGCAGGGATAAGTGGAGAAACAGCTAGAGGAGATGAGAT
>WTAE01000070.1 GCA_013139765.1 Sulfurovum sp. | reverse complement strand
ACAAACAGCCACAATTATTACTCTGATTTCTGTCTGTTTTATTACACTTTTTTATATTATCCGAAACAAACGTAAAAAAGAGATTTTAGGCGAATAAGTCTGCGACCAAAGGATACCTTATTAGAGGCGTCCTAAAGTATCCAAGCCATATATTTTTTCTTCTTGATCTTTACTTCTTTTTTGAGTGCATTTAAAACTTTATTTACCACGGTGTGATGTAGGGCAATGTAAGACTTTGTCTCAGTGATGTTAATTTTTCCTATCATGCTGTTATCTATGCCTATCTCTTTACAAAATGTCCCCAAAATGTCTCCTGCACGAAGTTTGGTTTTTTTGCCCCCATGTAGACAAAGGGTATCAAAGTCAGAAATCATTTTAAACTTTGCATCTACTCTTAACTCTTTCATCTGGCCTTTTTTAGCTTTTTGTAACACATAAGAACACTTTTCAGAGTCTTTGGGAGAAAAGAGAGAGATTGCTGTACCTGTAGAACCTGCACGGCCTGTACGTCCAATACGGTGAGTGTAGACTTCTTGTTCAAAAGGTAAGTCGTAGTTAATGACCAAAGAGATATCTTTAATATCTAAACCACGTCAAGCCACATCTGTGGCAACCAAAATCCTTTTTGAACCATTAGAAAAGGCAATCAGCGATTCATTTCTGTCTCTTTGGTCTAAGTCTCCATGGATGTCAATGGCTGCATGTCCATGTCTTTGGAGGGTTTGTGTGAGTGAAATGACTTGGGCTTTTGTGTTACAAAATATGAGCAAAGATTCAGGCTTATAGGCTTTAATGAGTGTATCTAGCGTTTTTTCTTTATCATCTGTTTCATACACTATTTCATTTATTTTTGTAACCTCTAGAATGTGGTCGACTTGAATAGTAAGTGGCTGGTTGAGTAGGGCTTTGGCTAATTTTTCTATGTTTTCTGGAAAGGTGGCGGAAAAGAGAAGGGTCTGTTTTCCTCGTGGCATATTGGCGCCAATTTTTACAATTTCATCATAAAACCCCCTCTCCAACATACGGTCCGCTTCATCGAGTACAAGGGTTTTAATGCTGTCAAGCACTAAAGTCTCTTTGGCCAAGTGGTCTTGTATCCGTCCTGGTGTACCTATGAGTATATGAGCACCTTTTGCTAACGACTCAGCTTGGGCACGTAGAGGTACACCCCCATACAGTGTCAATATTTTTAGATTGGCTTTGTACGAGGCTACTTTTCTAAGTTCTACTGCAACTTGGTCTGCAAGTTCTCTGGTAGGTGTAATGATAATCGTTTGGGGTTTAAAATTATTGGTATTGGTAGACATGACTGCGGGGATACCAAAAGCCAAAGTTTTACCTGAACCTGTTTTAGATTGTGCCAAGACATCTCTTCCATCTAAAATAGGGTTAATTGTTTTTTCTTGAATTTCAGACATGGTTTTAAAACCAAAGTCTGAAAGTACGTCAAGTAACTCAGGTGAAATGTCTGTGATGGTATTAAATGCTGTCATTATTTTCCTTCTGCTGAGAGTTTTAACATCTCTTTCATAGTTAAATTTCTCTTTTTTGGAAGAGAAAGTGTGGAGACAAAGTAGATTTTCTCAAAGCTTTGATTGAGTGTGCTACTTTTAAAGTCTGTCATTAAGGTCTCTTTGTCAAAACCTATCGTGTCGCCTATGGAAATATTTGCCTTTTCTATGGCTATCCAGAGGGTTTCCCCCTTCTCATCAATTTTGAGATATTGGTAACGTGAGACGGATTTTATGTCAAGAATTTTACCATAATAAAGGGTTGTTTTTTCTACGTGTTCTGTTCCATGCATGTCGATTTTTGCTTCTTGTGCGTGTAGAAAAGTGAGCATGCTAAAAAGTGTGAGTGTAAGGAGTAAAAGTTTGTTCATAAGGTTCCCCATAATATTTTGTTTATTATAGGGAAAGAAGTTTAATAGTACCGTTATGCTTGGGATTTTTTAAAATCCATAATCATTTTAAAAGCTTCATCTTTTAAAATAAGTTTCTCTTTTTTTAAGTTTTCTAAAGATACGTCTGTCATAGGTGTATCTCCTCTTTCTGCATGTTCTATTTGTTGATCCAAATCATTATGTTGTGCAAAAATATTTGCAAAGTGTGCATTGTCTTGTTTAAGTGTGTGAATTTCTGCTCTGTATTCGTGTAACATATATATTTCCTAGTGTTTAGATGCCTAAGCATAACATCTAAACAAAGAAAAAATCTTGATGTAGATTAAGTGTGACTATTTAAGTACGGTATTCGGCATTAATTTTTACATATTCATAAGAGAGGTCACAGCCATAAGAGGTGTAAGATGCTTCACCCAAACCAAGGTCACAGGTGACTTTAAAACTCTCTTGTTTCATAATGACATAGGCTTTCTCTTCACGTACTGTGTCTAACTCTCTAAATTCCGAAGAGTAGATAAGTAAATCATCATAATGGATCGTTAGTGTTTCATCATCACAGTTTACCCCTGATGCACCAATGGTTGAAGCAATACGTCCCCAGTTAGGGTCTTCTCCAAAAAGTGCAGTTTTTACCAAGAGTGAGTTTGAAAGTGCCATAGAAGCTTTTTTTGCCTCTGCTTCACACGCAGCACCCTTAACTTCGAAGGCAACCAACTTGTTTGCACCTTCTCCATCTTTGAGTATCATCATGGCAAGTTCAAACATGATGGTATTGAGCGCTTCTTGAAAGGCTTCTTTATCGTAAGCCATAGAAGTTTTGTTGGACAAAAGCATGGCGGTGTCGTTGGTAGAAGTGTCTCCATCCACAGAGATGCGGTTAAATGAAGCGTCACTTGCATCTAAAAGTAGGGCATCCATATCTGTTTTAGGTACATCGGCATCGGTGATAATAAAACAGAGCATGGTCGCCATGGCAGGGTTTATCATACCCGCACCTTTACAAATAGCTGCAATGTTAAAGCTTGTACCATCTTCAAGGGATACTTTGTAAGCCAACTCTTTTTTAAAGGAATCAGTGGTCATGATAGCACGTGCAGTGAGATGAGAATTTTTAGCAGAAAAATCTAAGTTGTCAAAGCCAGAAGCAATTTTTTCAAGGGGTAAACGGTAGCCAATGACACCCGTAGAAGCCATAATAGGATTTCTCACGGCTTGTCTCTCTTTGAGTGCAGACATGAGTGTATCGATGTCATCAATACCTTTTTGTCCCGTCATCGCATTGGCATTTTTCGCATTCATAAGTATAAAGTCTGTTTTAAAATCTTTAGGATACTTTTGAAAATGTTTGATGGGTGCGGCTTGAAAGGTATTGGACGTAAAGACTGCAGAAATATCACAGGGGATATCTGAACGAATAAAGGCAACATCACCATCTACATCAGAAACGCCAGAGTTTGCAGGGTTGGTACGCATACCGACATTGGTGGCACCACAGTAAAAACCTTGTACATTTTCAAGGCCGTTTTCTAGTTTAGAGATTTGATACATATTCTTTTTCCTTCGTCACACTCTTTTTTGGGTCTAGGCAATACTTAGATAAATTTTAGTTCAGCTGGTTTTTCTTTTTTACGAATGATTTTTTTTGCTTTCCTGATACCGTCACTGGTACCAATAAGTAAAAGTTTAGATTCAGGCATGATGATCGTATCGCCTTTTGGCATAGGGAGGAACTTTTTATCTTTTTGACGTATACCAATAATGGTCACGTTAGCAACGTCTCTAAAACGGGCCGTTTTTATTTTTTTAAGGGCTAGCCATGATGTTTTAGAAACTTTTGCTTCTTCCATGTCCAAAGGTGTATCTTGTTTATAGAGAAATTCTTGTAGTAGGTTTTCCATGTCTGGACGTGCAGCCATGGCGTTGATACGCTGTGCCATGAGTTTGGTTGCAGTGACTACTTTGTCTGCACCTAGTTTAAGAAGCTTTTGGTCATCTTCGTGGCTTTTTGCATTGGCAATAATTAAAAACTTTTTACCACGGTGGATCTCTCTCTCATACAAACGTGCAGAAGCAATGGTTGCAATGTTATCTGCAACATTGTCTGCGAGGGTAATGACACCTTTAGCCGAAGAGAGGTGAGACTTGAGTATCCCTTTTTCTGTATGGGGTTCTGCTGTCACATAATACGGGTAGTGGTGTTTCTTGGCAATTTCATCCATGTCATCCCGTGGGTCAACAACCACAAAAGGGATGTGGTTTGCACGAAGTTGTTTGGTGACTTGAATGGTGAATTCATTGTGGTAACAGACAACAAAGTGGTGTTTAAGTCGAGCAATTTCGTAAAGCATTTTACGCTCCTTAGCAGTTTTTTGAAATTCACCTTTTTTAACGACTTCTGCAATAATACCTATCGCAATAGAGAAAACGATAAAACCAAAGATGATGAGTGTAATAGTAAAAATTCTTCCCATATCGGAAATGGGTTGGATTTCACCAAACCCAACTGTGGTAAAGGTGATACCTGTTTGATAAATCGCATCCATTAATGGAAAGTTATCAATGGCCATATATCCCATGGTTCCAATTAACATAACAAGTACAGTAAGTATGAGGGGAAGTCTAAATGGGCCTAAATGTCCGTAGTACTCGTCATTTAGTGTTATATGTGGTTTGGGTGCGCTTCTCCAACCGAGAAAACGTTTAAATTTTTGGATAAAAAGCATGATAAGAGAGTATATCCTCTCTTATCTTAAAAG
>WTAE01000031.1 GCA_013139765.1 Sulfurovum sp. | reverse complement strand
CACAGGTATTATTTACTGTGCTAAAAAGTATATGAGAGGTTATTTGACTGGCATCTTTTTTTTCTAAAAAAGGTTGTAAATTAATAAGTATAGATTCTATTATCTGCTTATTTGCTCTTATCTTCATCGTCTTTCCTTATTTTTAATAATATTAGTACGTAGTAGTAGTTCGACATGAAAGTGTGAAAAACTACTTTGTTGCCCTTGTAACCGTTGTCTGTGACATGTCAATTATTTTTAAAACATTCACAGTTATTCACTTCTAAAATTATATCTTTTTTTTATTCAAGTTACTATAGAATATTTGATAGTACTTTTTGACATGTTTTTAGCTATCTGTATTGACTTTATTTGAAAGTTCTTCTAGAAGTACTTTAAAGTTTTCATCATTGTCTATAATCTCATTAATTTTTTTCATTGCGTGAGAGATTGCAGAGTGGTCTTTCATACCAAAATAGACAGCCATTTGAGGCATAGAATTTGGGGTAAGATTTTTAGCCAAATAGATAGCAATTCTTCTAGCATTTACCACATTCTTCGTACGTTTTTTAGATTTTATGTCTGAAGGTTTGATGTTAAGCTCTTTAGAGATGATTTTAACAATGTCATCAATAGTCACATTCTCTCTTTTTTCTTTGAGTTGATCTTTAATGGCATTTTGTGCAAAATCTAAAGTAATCTCTTGGTTTAACATAGAAGAGAGGGCATTAAGTTTAATGATAGTCCCTTCAATTTCACGAATGTTATCACCCATATGTGTGGCAATGTAGTTAACAATCTCGGCATTAAGGCTAATCCCATCTAGTTCACATTTTTTCTGAATAATGGCAATTTTTGTCTCAAGCCCTGGGGGTTGAATGTCTGCCATGAGTCCCCACTCAAAACGTGTTTTAAGTCTGTCTACCAGTCCTGCAATTTTATTGGGTGCACGGTCTGCAGTGATGACAATTTGTTTGTTGTTATTGTGCAGTTCATTAAAGGTGTGAAAAAACTCTTCTTGGGTTTGTTCTTTACGTGAGAGAAATTGAATGTCATCAATCAGTAGGAGATCACACTCTCTAAATTTGTCTCTAAATCTATCCATGGTTTGTGAACGAAGGTGTGAAGTAAAAGAGTTCATAAACTGTTCAAGCGTGGTGTAAATGACGGTTTTACCTAAGTCAATGTGGTAATTACCAATGGCTTGAAGCAAGTGTGTTTTACCAAGCCCTACCCCACCATAGATAAAGAGAGGGTTGTACTGTTTCCCGGGTTTTTCTGCCACAGATTTAGCCGTAGTGTAGGCAAACTGGTTGGAGTCCCCCACAATAAAGCTGTCAAAAGTGAGAGAAGGGTTTAAGAGGGTACTTTTGGCATTGCTCTTGTCAATGTTTTGTGTGCTAACGCTTGTCGTAGTTTTTTTGGTTATTTTCCCTACAGTGATTTTGACCTCAGGTTTCACTTCATTCATAAGTTCAAAAAGGTGCATGAGCTTTTCTGTGTATTTACTTTTTATCCATTTTGCCACAATCATATTGGGCGCAGAGAAGTAAACCACGTTAGAACGAGAGTGTTTGGTATCATACACAAGTTTTTTGATGTAACGTTCATATTCTATCTCTGGTATCTCTTTTTTGAGTTCAAACAATACTTTCTGACCAATATTCATTATAGGCTTTCCTTTTTTTCACATTTTTCACTACTTTTATAGAAGTATGTGAATAACTTTTAAGATTTTATCCTAATTTTGCTAAAATAGCGTTAGAAACGAGTGTTGAATAACTTTATTCACACTGTGAACAAAGGTGTGAATGAATATTTTAGGCATAGACCCGGGAAGCCGTAATTTAGGCTATTGCATCATAAATTGGGACGGTAAAAAGTTTTCACTTATTGAGGCTGGTTTACTCAAAATGAAAGAAAAAGAGTTACAAGCCCAAATGGTGGAACTTGTAGAGGGTATTGACATTATTTTGAAGAACCATCCTGTGGATGAAGTGGCGATTGAAGACATCTTTTTTGCCTTTAACCCAAAATCAGTTTTAAAGCTTGCACAGTTTAGAGGGGCACTCTGTCTTAAGATTCTTCAAGAAGTGGGTTTTTTCCATGAATACACAGCCTTACAAGTCAAAAAAGCAGTCACGGGTAATGGTAAAGCAACAAAAGAACAAGTGGCGTTTATGGTGAAAAGACTTTATGGCATTAAAAAAGAGATTAAGCCGCTAGATATTACAGATGCAATGGCTGTAGCCTTGACACATCTTCAGCGTGTAAAGATGCGGAAAAATGCTACGACAAAGAAACTAAGCACGGAAACATTAGGGATTCAAACAGTCAGTAAAAAAGAGATTTCTATTAAAAAAGTGTAGGAAAAAAATCATCATTAAAAAATAAGTAACGAGTAGCGTGGGTTTTCCAACCCACGAGAAAAATAATTAAAATATTATTGTTAGAATCGATATAAATATGCGTGGGTTGGAAAACCCACATTACACTTAGTTAGACAACTGTTTTGCGTGTTGTTTCTTCACGGATATCATGCGGTTAGAAGGTATTTTAAAGGTAGATTTCTTGTTTCCCTCTACAGACTCTTCAATGATCTTATCGTAAAGATAAATATCATGTTTAAAGTAAGCCAAACCCTCTTCCTCATACACTGTAAAGTAAATCATATGCACAGGGATAGACCTTCTCATACGAATGGTTTTTGGCTTGTTTATTGCCAATATCTTTTCAATGCGTTCAGGGCTATATTTCCCTTTAGCATGTTTTAAAAGTGTGTCTAAGAGGTCAAAAGGTCTGTTCACCCTCATACATCCTGAAGAGTAGAGTTTATAACGTCTCTCTAGCAATGATTTATTGTCTGTGTCATGTAGATAGACAGCATACTTGTTAGGAAACATAAACTTCACACGTCCAAGGGCATTACTCTCTCCTGGGTATTGCACAAAACGGTAAGGTACCTTTTCGTCTGAGTGGATGTATTGGGCCAACATATCATATGTAACATTCACCTCTTTATTGCCTCTAAAAACATGCATGTCATGGTTCACAAGGTAGTCGGGGTCTTTCTCTAACACAGGAATGAGATCTCTTTTTATGAGGTTATCGGTGACGGTCCAAGTAGGGTTTAGTACCATATAGTCAATTTTGTCTGAAAACAGAGGGGTAGGTCTGTCTATACGTCCTACAACCAGTCCCATCTTATCTAACATGACCTCTTTACGGTAATAACGCAAATTAAAGTCAGGAATGTTTATTTCAATGTGTTCTTCTTCAAAAGACTTTCCGTAGAGTTTTGTTTTGTCTAAGTTGGTGATGATGGCTTGAATGTTTTTAGACGCAGGCTGGTTTAAGTAGTAGGTAACGGTTTTGTCAATGGTGCCAGTCACTTTGAGCAAATAACGCTTTTGGTAAGTACGGATAGCTTTTTCTAAAGCTGCATCAAACTTTTTAGTCACTTTTCTAGACTTGGGGTAGTCTCCTGAAATTTGTAAACGTTTTTTCACTTCTCGTATGCGAGAGGCAGAATCACCACGTTTTAAGACAGCATTTTTATAGGGTATTTTTGGAAATTTGTTCATGACTTTATAGTCTTTGAGTAACTTCACCAACTTTCTATAACGTGTCTGCATAGGTAAAAGTGAGTTTAAGTAGCTATAAATATTGCCAGAACCAATGGCTGCAATGAGTTTTTGCTGTGAAGGAAAAGTTTTGGGCGACATTTCCCAATCGGCTCTAATATCATCACTTTCTCTTAGGGCAGTCATCTTTTCTTGCACCAAAGCCCAGTCAACATCCCCTTGCACAATGAAACGTACCAAACGTACCATCGATGAAGTGAGTATAAGGTCTAAACGTGCATACACAGCGGCTTTTTTGGAAGCAGAGAGAGTGTTGTTGTCTAACATATAATACAAACGAGAAATGGAAGCTTGGTCAAAAGACTTGTCTTTATAGTTAAAAAGAGGGTCATTCAGTGCTTGAATGAGTGCCGCTGTTTTTTTGGCATTTTTTGAACCTACCCATAAAGCCTTTTTTCCTGTTTTTGCATATATATTTTGAATGATGGCTTTGTTTTGGCCTTTAATACGTGTCTGTAACCCTTTTTGGATGTAGAGTGAAATATTTTCCATCGTGAGAGGTTTTGCCGCAAGGTTAAGAGAGAGTAGTGTAGAGATAAGTATATAAGTTAAGAGTCGCAAAAAAATTCCTGTCTGTCTATTTGTAGTTTTTGTCGATGAGTTGGAGGTACTTCAGAGGTGTGACTTTTTTCATCTCTTCTGCTAACCATTGAATCTGAAACCAAGCAGCACCAGAGTCACGCAGGTCAAAGTAATTTTTGAGTGAACGTATGTTGAAGGTGACTACCATGTCTACTTTCCAATTGTCTGAGACAATGTGTTTAAAGCCATCACCTACATTTCTTTTTTTCTTACCTGCTTGTAGCGCGTCAAACAAACCTTGGGCATCACCTCTGTGCTCTTCTACAAATGGAAGTGAGGATTTAGCCACAGCATCTTGTAAAAAGCTGTCATTACGTTTACATTGAAAAACAAATTTGTCAAAAATGGCGCGTATTTCAATTTGCAAGTAGTCTTCATCTGTAATTACAAAAAGATTCAGGGGAAGTAAAGTCTTAAAAAAGAAGTCAAATCCTTCTTCTGTAGCCAGTGAAGCAACAAAAGCATTGATAACAGAAGACATGGTGTAACGTGTGGAACGTACAGAGATGGCTTGGAGTCTGTGACGGGCATGTTCTTGAAGTACACCACGAGAAGTGCCTTCAACTAAAAAAGAGAGGGTGGCATGTTCAATGATGGAGTGGTGGTGGTGTACCCAAGCAAGGCTAGAAAGTAAGTCAGAATTTTCAATGTTGTTAATGGCATCGGTGTCCATTCTATCTTGGGCATTTGCCTGCATAGCATTTTTGACACAGTCATTTTCTGAGTTTTCAAAAGAGTCATAACAGGTACGTGCTGCAATTTCTGCAACCCCTAAACCGGACTCTTGAAGCAGTGTGACTTTTGGTTTTTCGTATTCAATGTGGTACTTTTCTATCTTTTCCATCTTTTCCCTCATTCTAGCCTATTTTATTGTGCTACAATTATAGCAATATTATTTAAAGGTATATAACATGCAGGCCAACACACGCTTCTTTGGCT
>WTAE01000168.1 GCA_013139765.1 Sulfurovum sp. | reverse complement strand
TAATAAAAAAGCATCTAAGCAATTAGATGAGAGAAGATAGGGAGGAATATGCAAGTATCCAATAAATTAACGCCATTTTTTGAAAACCTCAATTTTGAGCGTGATGACAATACAATGGTTATCAACTTCGGTCCCCAGCACCCCTCTGCACACGGTCAGTTAAGACTTGTTCTTGAACTAGACGGTGAGCAAGTAGTAAAAGCCTATCCAGATATCGGTTACTTACACCGTGGTATCGAGAAAATGGCTGAAAATATGACATACAATGAGTTTTTACCAACGACTGATAGACTTGACTACATTGCGTCAACTTCTAACAACTATGCGTATGCATTGGCAGTTGAAAAACTTATTGGTGTTGAAGCGCCAAGACGTGCACAAGTGATTAGAACCATGTTACTTGAACTTAACCGTATTATTTCTCACCTTTTCTTCGTGGCAACACATGCTCTAGATGTTGGTGCAATGTCAGTATTCCTTTACGCTTTCCGTGAACGTGAATTTGCAATGGACCTTATGGAAGACTATTGTGGTGCAAGGTTGACACACTCTGCTGTACGTATTGGTGGTGTGCCACTTGACTTACCTGCAAACTGGTTAGAAAATGCAGCAGCATTCTGTGACAAAGTAGACTACGAAGTTAAAAACACATACGAAGCACTTCTTACGGAAAACCGTATTTGGAAAATGCGTCTTGAAGATGTAGGAGTTATCTCTGCTGAAGACGCACTTTCTTGGGGTTGTTCAGGTGTAATGCTTAGAGGTTCTGGTGTCAAATGGGACATTAGAAAAGAAGAGCCATATGAACTTTACCCAGAGCTTGACTTTGACATTCCTACTTCTGACAGATGTGACTCTTATGGACGTTACAAACTTTACATGGAAGAGATGAGACAATCTACAAGAATTATCAGACAACTCATCCCTATGTATAAAGAGACTGAGCCTCAATTGATGGCGCATGCTCCTCAGTACATCTCTGCACCAAAAGAAGAGATTATGACACAAAACTACGCGCTTATGCAACACTTTGTGCTTGTAACTCAAGGTATGAGACCACCAAAAGGTGAAGTGTATGTGCCAACTGAATCACCAAAAGGTGAACTTGGTTTCTACATTAAGTCAGAAGGTGAGCCTTATGCTTACAGACTTAAATGTAGAGCACCAAGCTTCTTCCACACAGGGTTACTACAAGAACTTCTTGTGGGTACCTATATTGCAGATGTTGTTACTATTATTGGTACAACAAACATTGTATTTGGAGAGGTGGACAGATAATGAAAAGATATGATTTAAGACATTTACATGCGAATTTTTATGACAGAATGCTTGAGCTTATTGAAAAAGGCATCACCGTAGATGAAGTAGGAATATTTCTTTTTGAAGTAGGTGATTATTCTTCTATTCAAAAATCTGCAGATGTCATTAACGCATCAGGACACAACTTGATGAACTCTTTGAAGTTTAACGAAGTTGACTGGACTGTTGTGGTTAAAAAAGTTTCTGACGAAGAAAAAGCTGAGCGTATAGCAAAAGTTTTAGGCGAGAAAAAAGCTGCAGAAGAGAAAGCAGCTGAAGCTGCTAAAATTGCTGCAGAAAAAGAAGCTGAAAAAGCAAAAAAACTTGCGGAAAAAGAAGCGGCGAAAGCGGCTAAAGAAGCATAAGAAGACGTGTAACTAGAAGAGGTGTGTGCCTCTTCTTCTCCTAGCAAAGTATTCTTTTTACTTTGTCTCTCCAATATTTTTTGAAAAATGATCTAGTGTCTCTTAAGTACCTTTACTTCTGAAAGATAAACCATCATACTGTAGTTATCATATTTTTTTGTATCAGAAATAAAGTTATAAATTTTTGTGGCCAATTCACTGTCTAAAATAAGTTCAATTTGAATGTTTGTATCATTCATCCATGTGCCACTTTTAATGCCACTATCCCCTTTTCCTCTCGCTTCGATAATCGTATATGCATTCACACCTAAGTCTTCTAAGTCGTGTATAATACTTTTTTCTAAGTTTTGTTCTGTGATGATTGTCATCATTATTTTAGTAATTGTTTCCATGTTTATCCTCCAAGATACATATGTGCCATCTTATAATAGAGTGGCACCCCTACAATGACGTTGAATGGGAAGGTAATCCCCAAAGATGCCGTGAGTGAAAGCCCTGGGTTTGCTTCAGGAAGGGCAATTCTTACTGCGGCAGGCACGGCAATGTAAGAGGCAGAAGCTGCAAGAATCATAAGCAGCAGCGCTCCACCGACGGAGAGTCCCATAATAGCTGCAAATTCTAACCCTACGGCGGCACCTATCACAGGGAATATAATACCAAATGCAAGTAAAAAAAGACCATACTTTTTTAATAATCCCACTTGACTGGCTGCAACCACACCCATTTCAAGTAAGAAAAGAGCCAAGACCCCTTTGAAAGGAGCAAAAAAGAAGGGATCTAAAGAGGCATGTATCTTTTCCCCTGCAGCCCAACCAATAAACAGTCCGACAAAAAGTAGAACAATACTTTTTGCCAAAAAGGACTCTTGCGCCATCTCTACCCAGTTTGTATCTTTTGTGATACCTTTTGCCAAGACAATACCCACGACAATAGCAGGAATCTCTAGCACCACAAGGTAGAGAGGCATATGGGATTCATAAGGGATATGATGGCTTTCTAAAAAAGCCACACCCACGGCATAGGTTCCCACAGAGACAGAACCGTAATGTGCCGCAATAGAGGCGGCATCCACACGTTTAAATCTACCCATAACATACAAGATTGGGTAAGCAATAAGCGGGATAAGCACACCCATTAGGAGTACCAGACCTACATCACCCACAAGGTCTGCAACATTTTGTTTAGAAAGCTCTATGCCCCCTTTTAACCCAATGGTAATCAGTAGCATAATACTTAAAAATTCATAAATAGCTGAGGGTAATTTAAAATCTACCTTCATCAAACTAATAGTAAAGCCAGCAATAAAAAACATGACTACAGGATCTAATGCCATAATGCACCTCCGAATATATTTAGGTATAGCTATAGTGAGTGATAGGCATACATAAAGATAAAAAGAATGAAATTTGAGTGTGAAGAGGATGACAAAGTAGACTCTTAATGAGCCTATTTTGTCTTTGTCTTCTGAGAGATAACGCTTTGCTTAGATAGCGTCAATAATTGCATTCAAAGTAGCAGAAGGTCTCATTGCCTTAGCTGCTAGCTCGTCATTTGGATGGAAGTAACCACCAATATCTTGAGCTTTACCTTCAACAGCAAGAAGCTCTTCAATGATTTTGTCTTCATTTTCTTGAAGTGCTTTTGCAACTGGTGCAAATTTAGTAGCTAGTTCAGCATTAGAACCTTTAGCCAATGCATCTGCCCAGTACTGAGCTACGAAGAAGTGAGACGCTTTATTATCTGGCTGTCCTACTTTTCTTCCTGGCTCTTTGTTGTTGTCAAGGTAACCGTTGTTTGCAACATCAAGTGCATCAGTCAATGCTTTGAGTTTAGCATCATCATGTTTGTTACCGATAAATCTTAGTGACTCAGCCAATGCCAAGATTTCACCAAGTGAATCCCATCTTAAGTGACCCTCAGCTAAGAATTGGTCTACGTGCTTAGGAGCTGATCCACCTGCACCAGTTTCATAAAGACCTCCACCAGCTAACAAAGGAACAATTGAAAGCATTTTAGCAGATGTTCCAAGCTCTAGGATTGGGTACATGTCTGTAAGGTGATCTCTAAGTACGTTACCAGTAACAGCGATAGTATTCTCACCTTTTCTTACTCTAGCATTTGTAAAGCTTGTTGCATCTGTAACATTCATGAATTGAATATCAAGTCCAGTCGTATCAAAATCAGCAAGGTAAGCATCTACTTTTTTCTTAACTTCAGCATCGTGTGCTCTGTTTTCATCTAACCAGAAAATTGCAGGGATACCTTCGATTTTTGTTCTCTCAACAGTAAGTCTTACCCAGTCTTTGATTGGGATATCTTTTGTTCTTGACATTCTCCAGATATCACCAGCTTCACACTCGTGACTCATAAGAACTGTACCATCTTCAGCAGTAACAGTAACTGTTCCAGCTTCTGCTAGTTCAAATGTAGTTGGGTGAGAACCATACTCTTCTGCTTTTTGTGCCATAAGACCGATATTTTGCATTGTACCCATTGTAGAAACATCGTATTGACCATTTTTAACACAGTCAGCAACCATTTCAGCATGGAACATACCGTAAGTAGAATCAGGGATAACAGCTACACATTCAACTGCTGCACCTGTTCTGTCCCATTGTTTACCACCTTCACGTACAACAACTGGCATAGAAGCATCAATAATAACATCGTTAGATGCATTAAAGTTTGTTGTACCTTTGTCAGAATCAACCATTGCAAGTTTAGGAGCATCAGACTCAAGTGCTGCAAGGAAATCAGCTTTGATTTCTGCTTCTTTAGCGTGACCAGCGATTTTTTTCTCTAAGTCAGACATACCCATGTTAGGGTTAACATTAAGAGATGCTAATGTATCTGCATGTTTAGCAAATACATCTTTGAAGAATGCTTTGAAACCGTGACCAAACATAATAGGGTCAGAGATTTTCATCATTGTTGCTTTAAGGTGTAGTGACCATAAAACATCGTTTGTTTTTGCATCTTCAATTGTTTTTGCATAGAAAGTGTTCAGTGCAGAAATTGACATATATGTACCATCAAGAATTTCAGATGCGATAGCGTCAATTGTTGTTAAAGTATTACCATTTAAAGCAATTGTTACTTTTTGGTCTTTATCACAAGTGATAGATTTCTCATTTGCAAAGAAATCTCCTTTACCTTCCATATGTGCAACATATGATTTAGGGTTCTCAGGGAATGCTCTTAGTTTATGTGGGTTATTTTGTGCAAATTTCTTAACAGCTTTAGCTGCTCTTCTATCTGAGTTACCTTCACGTAGAACTGGGTTAACTGCTGAACCTAGACATACACCGTATTTAGCTTGAGTAGCTTCTTCAGCTGCATTTGCTGGGTTTTCAGGGTAGTTAGGGATATCATAACCTTGACCTTGAAGCTCTGCAATACAATCTTTAAGTTGACCAACTGATGCTGAAATGTTTGGAAGTTTAATGATGTTTCCATCTGCTTCAAGAACAACGTCTCCAAGTTTAGTAAGTTCGTCTTCTGCAAGACCCATAGCTGCAAGAACACGTCCTGCTAATGAAATATCACTCTCTACAACTTCTACACCTGCTGCTTGAGTAAATGCATTTACGATTGGTAGTAATGAATACGTAGCTAAAGCTGGCGCTTCATCGATTTTTGACCATATGATTTTTGGTAATTTTGACATTATTATTCCTTAAATTGATATTTAGTACATTGATATTAGCACTATTTCAATATTGGGTCATTTAAATGCTGTCTAATCTACGCTTATCTTACTTATTTGTTTCTATACTACACAAATTATCTCTATTTTAAGGTTACCTAAATGCTATTCGATCATAAAGCACTTTATTTGACAATATACTCGGCTGGAAAACCTACAGGTATTGGGGTATGTAACTTAACAAATAACTCCCCCTCACCTGCTTTACAGAGTTCATAAGGAACATACAAAAACCTTGCGCCTATTTTCGTCTCCATCTGGCTTCTCTCTTCCAAATGTATGCGAATCCCGCCAGGTACATCTTGTACAAATTTATCAGGAATCAATGTATCAACCAGCAACACCACTACATCTATATCACGTGTTTTGATACGTTCCTTCAAAG
>WTAE01000022.1 GCA_013139765.1 Sulfurovum sp. | reverse complement strand
TTCGTAAAGTACTTTTTTGTTTTTCGTTATCTACCCATTTGGCAACTGTTTTTACCTCTAACTCTTGAGACATGTGAATGAGGGATTGTAACATTGCGTAGGTGGTTTTGTCTTCTAAGTCTGTGACGTAATCTCTGTCAAACTGCACCATATCAAACTTGAAGTGTTTCATGTACTCCATAGAAGCATCAGAGGAACCAAAGTTATCGATACAGATTTGTATGCCTCTAGCCCTGAAACTTTTGAGTGTTTTGAGATAGCCACTGAGGTTATGGTGTGTTTTGCGTTCATAGAGTTGGATAATTAAACGTGAAGGGTCAACTTTTTTCTCTTCCAAATATGTAAATACTTTTTCTTGAAAACTTTTATCTCTAAGAGAAAATGGTGAAAGGTTAAATGAAAAAGCAATGTTTTTGTCTACTAAAGGCAGCAAGTCAATCACATGGCTAAGTAGGTTAAAGTCATAGTCTCTTCCCAAACCTAAACGGTTGACAATGGGCAAAAATACGCGAGGGAGTATCTCTCCTGCATGTTTGTCACATTTTAGTTTTACAGCAATCTCATAAATCTCTATCTTGTTTGTTACTGTGTTCATGAGTGGTCTAAAAGAAAGAAGCATATTTTTATTACGTATAGAAGTAATGACATACTCTTCTAGATCTGTGAGCATTTTTGCATCTTGGGTGGTAGAGACTTTTTTAGATTTTTTATGGGATTCACTGTACGTGACCAAGATATCTTTGAGTTGCACAATACTTTTTTCAAAATCATCTTGGGTATTGTGAATAACTGCAAAAATACAGTCAATTTCTATATTGTCCATACTTTTATTTTCTTCTATCATCTTGGTTAAAATACTTTGAACCTCTTCAGCTGAATCATCGAGTGCAACCAGAAACTCTGAGCCTGAATGTCTACCTATGAGTACCTCTGGAAAGCCTTCTTGTTTAAATGCAAGGTGTAGTTTTTTGTTAAAACTGTAGAGCAGGGCATCTATTTGGTCTGCACTGTAGTTTTCGTTAAGTGATGAGAGGTTTCTTATCTGTAAAGCAGCCAGTGTCTTTGGTTTAATCTCTTGCAGCTTTTTGATAAATGTTTTTTTATTGAACCCTTGGGTGGTTTGATCTAAAAGTGTCTCTTTGACAGAGAGGTTCATTAAAAAATAGATAAAGTAGATAGAGATAAAAGAGAGAGAGATAAAGACAATGACATCTTTGAGTGTAAAAATGATGTTTCGGTCTTCTGAGATGGTTGCATACACAACAAGAAAAATGAGTATAAGGATAGGTACACCAGCTCTAAGCGCCAGTGCTATCCTCCGTTCTCTTTCTTCTTTTTGTGAGGGAAGCATTAGACATCCAAGTGTTTTACATCTTTAGCATGGCTTTCGATGTAGTTTCTTCTTGGCTCAACTTCGTCACCCATAAAGAGTACAAACGTTTCTCCTGCTTCTTCGTCATCACCAATTTTGACTTGTAAAAGTCTTCTGTTCTCTGGTGTCATAGTTGTTTCCCAAAGTTGTTCTGGGTTCATTTCCCCTAGACCTTTGTAACGCTGAATATATGCGCCTTTTTTCGCTGAAGACTCTACTTCTGCAAAAAGAGCAAGTAAATCTTGGTCTATAAATTCATCGGTGATATGGTCTTGAATCTTTTGGTGAATGTGAATGGCTTCATTGTAATGAGGGTTTGTGAACAATACTTCATCTACAATCAACTCTTCAAGTCCATCTTTGGTTTGTACAAAGAGGTGAATCGTTTCATCCGTAATCGTTTTGTTTAAAATGTTGTACCCAAGTGCTGCAATGTAGTCTTCTATGGTTTTAGCCAAGGCTTTATTGTCTGTACCAATCACATCAGGGTTTTCAATCATATAACGTAAGACTTCAGGCAGAGCAAAACGCTTTTCAATCTCTTTAAGTGTCATACGGTAGTAGGCTACCAATTTAAAGAGGTCTACAAGGTCAGCTTGTCCCATTGTGCTACTTTCAATCGCAGTAATACCATTTTCAATAAGGTAATCGTTTAAGGATTTTTCATCTTTTAGATAAATCTCATTTTTACCTTTTTTATAACGGTACAGTGGTGGCTGTGCCAAGTAGAGGTACCCTTTTTCAATGACTGGTTTTAAGAATCTATAGAAGAAAGTCATGAGCAGTGTTTGAATGTGTGAACCATCGACATCCGCATCGGTCATGATGATGACTTTGTGGTAACGGAGTTTGTCTTCGTTAAACTCATCGCCAATACCACAACCCAATGCAGTAATCATGTTTTTAATTTCATCCGATTTCAAAATCTTCTCTAAACGTGCTTTTTCAACGTTAAGGATTTTACCTTTAAGAGGTAAAATGGCTTGGAAAACTCTGTCACGCCCTTGTTTTGCTGAACCGCCAGCAGAATCCCCTTCCACCAGGTAAATCTCAGAAAGTGCTGGGTCTTTACTTTGACAGTCTGCCAGTTTACCAGGCAGGGTACCAATACTCATGTTGTCTTTACGTTTTACTAAGTCTTTGGCACGTTTTGCAGCATCTCTACCACGCGCAGCAAGTAAAACTTGAGCCATGATGGCTTTGGCTTCAAGTGGGTTCTCTTCTAAGTACTTGTTAAACTTTTCTGAGAAGAATTTTTGTACCAATGGACGTACGTAAGAAGAACCAAGTTTTCCTTTGGTTTGCCCTTCAAACTGTGGTTCAGGTACACGTACAGAAACAATACAAATCAAACCTTCTTTACAGTCATCACCCGTAATTTTTGTATTTTTCTCTTTGGCATTGGCATTTTTAGAAATGTATGAAGACATAGAGCGTGTTAAACCTGCTCTAAATCCTGCTTCATGTGTACCACCATCTGCTGTTTTAATGTTGTTTACAAAAGAGAGAGACTTTTCAGAGTCTGCATCACAGTACATAAGCGCAATGTCTATCTCAATGTCATCTGCTGCGCCTTGGAAAAACTGTGCAGTAGTGAGAGGCTCTTTGGTGTTCATATCTTCTACAAATTGTTTAATCCCCCCAGCAAAGTGGAAGTCTTCTTTTGTGCCGTCACGTTCATCTTTAAAGAGTATCGTGATTTTAGGGTTAAGGTAACAAAGTTCCTTAAATCTTTTCATCAAGATTTCTTTTTGGAAGGTCACGGTTTCGGTAAAGATAGTATCATCTGGCCAAAATTCTATTTTGGTACCTTTTTTACGTGAAGTACCTGTCTCTGCTAAGATTTCTTGAGGGATACCTTCTTTAAAATCTTGTTCATACGTGTTTCCTTCACGGTTAATGGTGAGGTGTAAGTCTTTGGAAAGTGCATTTACAACAGATACCCCAACCCCATGAAGTCCACCAGATACTTTGTACGTGTCTTTATCGAATTTACCACCTGCGTGAAGAACAGTCAGTACAACAGTAGCAGCAGACATATTTTCAGTAGGGTGCATAGCAACAGGGATACCACGACCGTTATCTTCGATGATCGCTGAACCTGCTTTGGTAAGGGTTACTTTAATCGTATCACAAAAACCTGCCATTGCTTCATCGATAGAGTTATCAACTACTTCGTATACAAGGTGGTGAAGACCTCTTGTAGACGTGTCACCAATGTACATACCAGGTCTTTTTCTTACCGCTTCTAGCCCTTTGAGGACTTTAATATTACTAGCACCATATTCTGCCATGAGATACTCCGTTCTGTGGGGTTATAATTAGATATATTTTAGCTAAATTTGGCTTAGGTGTAGGGTGGGTTTTCTAACCCACCACAACCATAGTTGTGGTTGATATTTGATTTTTTATCATAGTTTACGGTGGGTTAGAAAACCCACCCTACAGTAACATACCGGATTGTTGTTTCTTTGTACTCACAATGTCTATCTCATTGACATCTATAAAACACTCTTTTTGATACGCTTCTATGGCATATCGTCCTATCATAGCAGTATTGTCTGAACAGTATTCCAAAGGTGCAACATGCAGTGTTTTCCCAAACTCTTTACAGAGTTTTTCATAGGCAGAGCGTATATATTTATTGGCAGAGGCTCCACCGACGATGGCAAAGTCTTTGATACCTTCTTTTGCAAAGATCTTTTTGCTTTTTTGCAGCAGGTGCAGTTTAACTGCTTTTTGGAAGGAAGCAGAAAGATCTGCTCTGTCTTCTTCACTCATATTTTCTTTGCCTCCGCAGGCTTCTACTTTTAGTCGTACTGCATTTTTAAGTCCGGAAAGAGAAAAGGCGATGAGTGGAGAGTTGCGTAGGGGGACAGGCAGGTCAAAACGGTTCTCGTCTCCTTTAAGTGCAAGGGCTTCTATGATGGGACCTCCCGGGTAGCCCAAACCCATCATTTTGGCACATTTGTCAAAACTCTCACCTACAGAATCGTCCATAGAGGTAGCCAAAATTTCCATGCGCTCAAAACTCTCAACTCTAATGACCTGTGTATGCCCTCCTGAGATGAGAAGAACAAGCAGGGGGAGGATAGACTCTTTTTCTATGAAAAGCGAGTAAATATGCCCTTTGAGGTGATGCACAGGGATAAGAGGTATGTTAAGTAAAGAGGCCAGTACTTTGGCCATGGCGATGCCTTCAAGAAGGGTGACTCCCAGACCAGGCTGATTGGTTACTGCAATGGCCTTGAGCTTAGAGAAGTAAGGCTTTGTCTCTTTCAGTATCTCCGGTAAGGCTACAGCATGCAGTCTGGATGCGAGTTCAGGAACGACTCCTCCATAACAGGAATGTTGCTCTTCCTGAGAGATCTTTTTATGATAAATGATTTTTTTAGTGGCTATTTCAGTGATGGCTATGGCGCTGTCATCACAGCTTGATTCAATACTTAAGATCATAGTATTCTCGTAGGGTCGATAAAATCGACTGTTTCATCTGTTTTGTTTTGACGGTCGATTTTATCGACCCTACAGTGGTATATCATTTGTTATCCATCACTAATTTCTCTATCAGTTTCCATTTCCCATACCCACTGTCATCATTGATATG
>WTAE01000158.1 GCA_013139765.1 Sulfurovum sp. | reverse complement strand
TTTTCTGATGGCAGGGATACCTTCACCAACATCTATTTCTACAGATGGGTCAGTGTATGGACCAGAGGTGTCATACACTCTGAGGTTAGTTTCGTTTCCCAATAGTATTTCTCTTACTGGTACACGAATGTCTTTGTGAATTTCACCTTTGAGGTAAACTTTTGTAGAAGCAGGGAATGGTTCTCTTGTAAGTTCGTCGTTTGAGGTAGTCAGTGTGTCTTTAAATGGTTTAGTCATTGTTGTAGTTCTCTTTCATAAATAAAATACGAAAAGAGAGAAGTGTAGATAGAAGTATAAGCAGATAAAACTAATACCTAAAAGTATTACAATTATCCACTTATGGAGTAAATACAGTCTCTTCCTTACGCTGGTCTTAACCAGTTCAAGTTCAACGGGACAAGCTAATTTAGCTTTCTCAGCCATGAATCCTCCATAAAGAAGAATCACAGCGCCCCGAGAGGTTGATATTGCAAATATAGTCTAAAGAAGATAAAAGTTCTCTTAATCACCTATTTTATTCAGAAATAATGAACTGTTTGTCTGATATACTCTCAGCAAAACTTTTATAAGGAGAACAAATGCCAGCACAATTTATCCACCTCTTTCGCGCTGTCACGGCTTCTCCTTTGCTAAAAGTCAAAGCCTGTCACTGTAATTGTTTTTTTAAACTCAAAACTAAAATGGCCCTGCTTTTAAACCACTACATCCCAAGATGTCCTTTTTACTGTACGTACTTTGCCTTTAGACGTACAGGTGTACACCCTCCACTTTTTATCCTTTCAAAATAAATAACTATTAACACCACTCTATAAATACTATTTATCACAAATGTATATGATAAAACACACCTTCATTGGTGTTGTAAGGGTACAACACCCTACGTTATGCATTTGTCTCATTTTAAAGGATGATACATGTCAAAAAATTACGTAACAGGATTCCCACGTATTGGGGAACAAAGAGAATTAAAAAAAGTATTGGAGCTCTTTTGGGCTAAAAAAACATCATTTCAAGAAGTAGAAAAAGTCGCTTCAAATCTGAAACAAAGACATTGGAACTACCAAAAAGATGCAGGCATTGACTTCATATCTTCCAATGATTTTTCACTCTATGACAATGTCTTAGACACTGCCATCATGCTTGGAGCCATTCCTAAAAGATTTCAGAACTTAGAGAATGAAGACCTTTACTTCTCTATGGCTAGAGGTAACAAAGATGCTGTGGCTATGGAGATGACCAAGTGGTTTAACACAAACTACCACTACATTGTGCCAGAGCTTTCACTTGAAGACAGCTATGCACTGAATGCTACAAAAATTTTAAATGAATACAAAGAAGCCAAAGCACTAGGCATCAAAACAAAAATAAACCTCATTGGGCCCATCACCTTTTTAGGACTCTCAAAAAGAGTTGACCGTGGTGATTGTTATGAATTGTTTTCTAAAATTCTTCCTGTCTATGAGGCACTCTTGGCTGAGATAGCTTTACTTGATGAGGAAATTACATTACAGATAGATGAACCCATTTTTGTGAAAGGTGTTGAGCCAAAAGTACTGAGCCTCATCAAACCGTGTTATGACACTCTTTGTGCTGTCTCTTCAAACATAAACATCATCGTAACAACATACTTTGAACACTCTCATGAAGCTACTAAAGTTTTAGTACATACACCTGTCTGGGGTATTGGTTTAGACTTTTTACATGGCAATAAAAATGTGGAAAGTCTTGCACTTATTCAAGAGAGTGCTAAGAAACTGATTGCGGGTGTGGTTGATGGTAGAAACATATGGAAAAATAACATTGAAAAAACAACGGCACTGCTAGAGAATATCAGCAAAAGTGTTTCAAAAGAAAACCTTATTGTCTCCACTTCATGTTCATTACTGCATACTCCTTTTACACTAAAGTATGAAGAGAAGATGAATAGTGAGATTAAAAACTGGTTGGCTTACGCAGTTGAAAAAGTAAGTGAAGTCTCTTTAGTCTCTAAAGTATTTTTTGAAGGGGAAGATAACCTCACTTCAAATGAAAGAAAAGATTTATCTGACAATCAAGAAGCCAATACATTACGTAAAAACTCTACGCGTATTCACAATAAAGAGGTACAAACACGTGTAGAAAACTTTAAAAAGTTGACACGTAAAGGAAACTACGAAACACGTATTGCCATACAAAAAAAGATTTTAGCGTATGAAGATTTAGCTACCACCACCATAGGTTCATTTCCTCAAACACCTGAAGTACGAAAAGCAAGGGCAGACTTTAAAAAAGCACAACTTTCTAAAGAGGTGTATGAAAAAGAGATGAAGAGCTACATTGACGAATGTATAGCCTTTCAAGAAGCATGTGGATTAGAAGTCTTGGTACATGGTGAACCAGAGCGTAACGACATGGTAGAGTACTTTGGTGAACAGTTAGACGGCTATGGCTTTTCACAAAATGGATGGGTACAAAGTTATGGAAGCCGTTGTGTGAAACCCCCTTTTATTTACGGAGACATCTCACGTCCAAAAGCAATGACAGTCGAGTGGATGAAGTATGCACAATCTAAGACAGACAAAATTATGAAAGGGATGCTCACTGGCCCAGTCACCATACTCAATTGGTCTTTTGTACGTGATGACATGGCAAGAGGGGATGTCTCCAAACAAATTGCCGTAGCACTAAGTGATGAGATAGATGATTTACAAAATGCAGGTATCAAAATGATACAAGTAGATGAGGCAGCCTTTAAAGAGGGCTACCCACTGAGACCTGAGAATATTGCAGCGTATGAAGAATGGGCAGTAAGAGACTTTAAAATCTCCGTTTCCTCTGCCAACATAGAAACACAAATCCATACCCACATGTGTTACTCAGAGTTTAATGACATCATCACTACCATAGAAGCCATGGATGCAGATGTCATTTCCATAGAAACAGCACGTTCAGGCAATGAACTACTCAAGATCTTTAAAGAGGTAGGCTACAAACAAGAAGTGGGACCTGGTGTGTATGACATTCACTCTCCACGTATTCCTTCAGTAGAAGAGATGGTCACTCAGATTAAAAACCTTTTAGAAGTACTTCCAAAAGAACAGCTCTGGATCAATCCTGACTGTGGGTTAAAAACACGAAAGTGGGAAGAGGTAAAACCAAGTTTGGAAAATATGGTGAAAGCGGTGAAAATTGTAAGAGAGGAATTGTCCTAAGGTTTGTAGGTCGGGGTACACTTACCCCGACAAATTGAGGGAGTTACGCGTCTTCGTCTGTTTTCATATCGACAAGTTCTGCAAGTAACTCTTCGATTTCATCTTCTTCAAGTTCATTACGTCCTAGTTCTTCTACGATGGCAAAACACTCTGTACGCATTTCTCTCATCTCTTCAAGGTCTTCTTTTTGTTCTTTTGAAGCATTTTTTGCTTTGTCAATAGCTGCAAAAAGCTCATCTATGGCTACTTCCAAGTCTGGAATAATTTCAATTTCTAAAAGATTTTTTAATTTATCTGCTGATGTCATGAGGACGTCCTAATGTTAATATGATAGAATTATAGCCAAAAAAGATACCTAGTATTAAATAAGGAACAAAATATGTCAAAAACAGATGAAACAATACCCGAAAAACAAGCAGAGACCGTACAAACAGATGAGAAATTCTTTGAGAGAGTAGACACACTCATTGCTATTACGAACGGATACATCAAAAAAGAAGTTCACCCTACTTTTGCCAGTAACTCATTTATGTTCGCAGCATCACGCTTTAACGCATGGATGGTTGCAGCTGGTTCTAAAGATGCTGAAGAGTTCGCTAATGAAAAAGAGAAAATCTTAGAGTACTTCACAGACCAATACAAACTCATGCTCAATGATAACCTAGATGACTACATCAGAAACTTTGATAAATACATGAACCCAGAAAATAAGACACCCAAAGAGAAATAACTTTTTCCAACGGTAGCGTGGGTTTTCTAACCCACGAACAATTGTAATCAATTGATAATCCTCTTTCACTTTTATTCATTCTTGGGTAGTGTCCAAAGCATACATTTCAATAAAATCCCACGCTTCATATTCCAGCACTAAAATTTCATCTCTACTTGGCAGTCATATAGAAAGTTACTAGTTTTTGAATGTTTTTTTGGAAATAATATTAAAAAAAGGGGAGGTTAAATGGAATAGTCGTGGGCAGGAATGCCCACGCTACTCTAAAGGTCTAGTGAGGTACTAGTGGTTAGTGACAACCACATCCTGTACCACAGCTTTCGCCTTCAGTTTTTGCAGGTGCTGCTTTAGCTGGTTCAGCCGCTGCTGCTCCACCTGTACTACAAGCAGAAACACCTGGAGGTGTTGTTGGTTGAACAGATGCGTTATCTGCGCCACCTTCAGCATTTACTTTGTCGATGAACGCAAGTACTTTAGTTGCTGCTGATTGGTAACGTTTAGCTGTTTCAGAGTCTGGCTTGTGGTATGTGATTGGCATACCTGTATCTCCACCAATTCTAATTGCTGGCTCTATTGGTATACATGCAAGTACTTCTGTATCGAACTCTTTTGCAACAACTTCCGTTGTTCTCATACCAAATATGTCAGATTCAGTGTCACATGATGGACAAATGAAACCTGACATGTTTTCAATAATACCCGCTGTAGGAATATGTAACTTTTCAAACATGTTGAGTGAACGTCTAGAGTCATCTAAAGATACCTCTTGAGGTGTTGTTACAGTAATACCAGCAGTGATTGGTACTGCCTGAGCAAGTGAAAGTTGTGCATCACCTGTTCCTGGTGGCATATCGATAACAAGCACATCTAGTTCAGACCATAAAATGTCTCTTAAGAATTGCTCAATCGCTTTCATAATCATAGAACCTCTCCAGATAAGGGCTTTACCCTCATCCATCAATGAACCCATTGACATGATTTCTACGCCATATGCTTTTAAAGGATGAACTTTGTTTCCAGCAATTTCTGGTTTAACACCATATACACCCATCATTCGAGGAACGTTTGGTCCGTAGATGTCCGCATCAAGAAGACCAACTTTTTTACCTTGCATTGCCATAGCAACTGCCAAGTTTACCGCAGTTGTTGATTTACCAACGCCACCTTTACCCGAAGAAACCATTACAAAGTTTTTTACGTGTGGGGCAATGTTTTTACCTGACATTGTATTTGACAGTTGTGATGGTGCAGCTGGTGCAGTGATATTGATTTTAATATCTGCAAAACCTGCTGTTTTTAATGCTGCAGTTGCTGCATCTGTAAGTTCTTTTTTCACTTCTTCTGCTGATGAAGTAATATCGATAGTCAACCCTACAGTTGTCCCATCAACAGTGATATCTTTGACAAATCCAAAAGTTACGATATCTTTCGTAAACCCAGGATATGTTACGTTTTTCAACGCTTCTAATACATTTTCTTGTGTCATATTGATTCCTAATAATTTAGTTATGTAAGAGTTATACC
>WTAE01000171.1 GCA_013139765.1 Sulfurovum sp. | reverse complement strand
CGTCGTTACTCTTTTTCACCTTAGCTATGGCTAGGCTTTCAAAAGAGTGCCTAGCCTAGACAAAAGCTAGTGATGTTGTGGGTGTCACCTATTAATAGAGGTTCCCTTAGGCTATAATAGCGCCATGAAAAACTTTACCTTACTCTTTTTACTAAGCCTAGAACTCCTTTTTGCCGCAGAACTTAAACATGTTAACATCGGTAACCAAGACTTTAGCATCACCACAGAGTCGTATAAAATATATGACTCCAAAGGTACAGTGATGCGTATGTACTCAGAAGAACGTAACAATGACCTTCTGTTTATTTTAAATCTAACACTGCGTGACACTACCGGCCCATGTTCATCCAAAAGCATTGAAGAAGGGTCTTATGAGGTGAATGCCACACACATAACACTCTACTCTTCTTGGATACGCAGAGGTAAAGCGTATGATGCACCCATTGGTGCACGTATACAAGTGTTTGAAGTACAACCTGACCACTCTGTGAAACGCATCTCATCAAAACTTTACATTGAAACAGAGAGAGAAAACTACAATGAAGCTTCAGGGATGCAGTACCTCTTTAAAAAAGCTAAAACAAAAAAAGAACAAGCAAAACTTGATCTTTACATAAGAGGTGTAGAGAGAAAATACAATGGTACTTTTGTCTTTGGGAAAGAAGCACAAGTGCTCAGAAGAGAAGTAGAGAAAGCGCTAACAAAAAAACTCAAAAATAAATGGAACTAGCGTAAATTTAGTGAGCTACTATGTCTTTTGTAGAAGTCATGCCTGTACTCAACCAATTTTGTATGCCTCCACGGTACCATTTTATCTTTTCTGGTGGATAGTCTATCTCTAAAAGTGAAAAGGCCATACGTGCAGACTGATTACACCAGGCACCATTACAAAAAAGTACCAGAGTTTTGGCTTTTGAAAAATTATACTCACCAGGTTTATTTTCTGTCACACCAAACTCTTTTAACACTTCCGTAAAGTGTTTGGCCTCTCTTGTCTTCTCATCAAAATGAATAAAAGGCACATTAATGGCAGTAGGAATAGTACGGTACTTGAACCAACGCTCTCTTCTGCTGTCTACAAGTAAAAAGTCTTTATTTTTTTGCATCTCTTTGATAAAATCTAAAACTTCTAACTCACCTAAGGTTTCCACGTCTGGGAAAAGCTCCATAGGAAGTAAGTGTCCTTGTGTTTTTACAAAAGTAGCCTTACAAATATCCGGTACCTCTTTTTCTGCATAATTTTCTTCCCAAAGTGTTTCATTGTTTATAAAAACATTTTTGCATACTTTTGGGACTTGACGTTTAATGATAACACAATGGTTTTTAGCACTGGCAATCTCTACTTCCACACCTCTTTCTTCTAAGCCTAAGATTCCACAAAAAGCATAAGAGGAGACAGTAAGAGATAACAATAAGTATTTGGAAAACATAAGTATCCTTTTTTTAATTATTTATAGTAACTTTTTTTATTATAAAGTATCATTAAAACTTATAAATAATTATATATAAAGTTGGAAATAATCTTGGATATTATGGAAAAAGGTTTTTAAAAATGGTGACTTTTACAAAGGTATCTTGCTTCATTATTGGCCACTTTAGCAAAGACGGTTAAAGGGGTATTCATACTTTTAGAGAGTGCTTCTAATTCAGCTAAATGTTTAGGATCAAAAGCCACAAGCATTTCATACTCTTCCCCTGAAAGGCCTACATCATCGTCAATCTCTTTAAGGACTTCAAATCCATATTTATTAATATGTAACAACTTATTGCTGTCACAAAAGAGTCCATCTGAAATGTCCATACCCCCACGCAGGTAAGGTCTAGCCTCTCTTACGAAGTCAGCACGTAGTGTTGGTTCATAAAAACGTGAGTCAGCTGCAATACTCTCTCCCTTAAACAAGCTATCTAAGGCTTTTTTACTCTCACCCAAGTTTCCAGTGTAAGCCAGCAAATCTCCCTCTTTTAGCCCTGTACGTAAAAGAGGATCTTTACTCTCAGAGATAATGGTAATAGACAAATGTAATTTATCTCCCCCTATCGTATCTCCCCCTATAATTTCACAGCCAAAGCCTTTTGCGGTGTCTTCCAAACTTTGGGTGAGTTCGTCTATCTCTTCATGAGTTAAATCAGAAGGTATAGAAACGGTTACCAAAGCATACAAAGGATTTGCATTCATGGCAATGGCATCTGAGAGGTTTATCAGCATGGCTTTTTTAGCAATTTGTGCCATACTCATCCACTTACGTTTATAATGTACATCTTCAAAAAAAGCATCCATGCTGTAGAGTTTGTCACCAATCACGGCGGCATCATCACCAATATGTTTTGAAGTAAGTCTGTCTATGAGGTATTGTTCTTTATCCATGGCAGAATTGTAACATACTTCAAGTGTTTATAGTTTACTTGTCCCTACAATAGTTTCTTTTTCATTTCTCTAAGCTATACTCAAGCCATTATTGTACAAATTCCAGTGGGAGAAATACCATGTCACACACACTTCAAATCAGAGCATTCTTTTTTAATGCCAAAACAGACTACTTACCTTATTATAAAAACTTCACACTAAACGTAGAAGACGGAACAACTGCCAAAGAGCTTTTGGCACTTATTGCCGAAAAAAACTGGGACTTCTCTTACCCAAAACAAAAACTCATTATGAATATCAATGGTCTAGTGGTAGAGGCAAAAGAAACCGTAGCTGCTTTGGTTGCAAAACTTGGAACTGAACTTACTATTGAACCTGCAAACACTTACCGTGCAAACAATGGACTCAAAATAAACGATGACGATTTTATGCAATCGTATGCACTCTTAGCCCCTTATGCCTCTGAAGAGGACTTGAACTACTACAAAACACTTTATGCCCTACACTATGCATCTGAGAGTGAAAATTTTGATCGTGCGTACATTGGTGATGCCATTCTTCTGCTTGCACATAAAATGATTACAGAAGGTTCTGAATATAAAGCAAAAATTTTAACTTCCATTACTTCTGTACACTCTGGGCTTATGGACTGTGAGTATGAAAATAACCTCTTTAATGCCCAAGACCATTCTGAGAGCATCGCAGCACTTAAAACGATGACACAAACCTCAGACAATGAACACCCTTCTCTTATGGAGATGATAAAAGAACGTTTTTGTTCGAAAAAAGAAGAAAAAGTTGTGGAAAAGCCAACAAGAACAGCGCTTAGCATTGAAAACCTTCAAGACAAACGTATTGCTTACTGTGCAGGCACAAACACAGACAATGAGTCAACTATTTCTGAGATCATCACCTCTTTTGATAGCAAAGAAGTATGCATCACGAGAAGAAATAAACTTTTAGGTGCAAGTCTACTGAATGACAATAAAACACTTGCTCTCACAAAAGCCGGTACAACACTTTTAGAAGCCTATGATAATGGTGCAGAAGTGCTTGTGATTGAAGACGAAGCTTCTTATGACATGATTGCTAAACATTTTGCTGATATTGAAAATGTTATGGGTAGAAAAATGAGAGGGTTAGAAGTACAACTTTCTTCAAACTTTGTGGCACAAGCAGCTAAGGTAGCAGCTTAATACTCAGTCATACCCTATAAACTCTTCCAGCATGCCTTGCCTACCATCGTATGCGAATAATAAAATCCATCAATATTCTTATAATATTTCCGAAAAACCATCTACATTTATAGAAGTAATATAGTTACTCTTTACTTAGTTTTATTTATATAAAATACTGTCTATTATGTTTAGTCCTTCTGCATTATTAAACTTTAATTTATTTATTATATAATTTAATATAATAAATAAAAAATACTAAAAGGAATATTATTATGAAGATGAGAAGTAGCTTTACTCTGAGTTTATGCGTTTTAGGTCTTACAAGTGTAGCTTTTGCAGGAGACACGAGTTATTCCCCTGTTAGTATTACAACCCCTTTTTCAGAAATGATGAAGAGTGATATTAAAAACAAACCTGCCTTGATGAAAAAACATCATAAGCTTTTAAATGAGAGATATAATTTATCAGAAAAAGTCGACCCTAAGGCTACTATGTCTGGGGGTAAGCCCTTACCTGTTGGTCCTACGGTTAAACTAAAAAGTGGCACAAGCTGGGATAAACTTTCAGCCTTAACTCCTAATGAGATTAAGAAAAAAGGTCTTTTTCCTTATTTACCCCTACCCCATGTTAGTCCAGATGGTGGTGGACTAGTTGTTTCTAAGAAGCAATTAGAAACACATCCTGAACTGGTTCGTTTTGATATGGACTTTGATCTTCCAAATGCTTATTTACCAGAATTTCCAGCTCCCTTATACCTTATCTCTAGACCCGACTTAGGTGATGTTTCAAAGGGCGAAGAGATAACAATTAACAACTACTATCATAAGTTTAATGGTATTTTAACGCCCTTTCAACTCGAAGGGCTTCGTTTACTAGTAACACCCGTTGCGCAACAACAGTTTAATGTAACAGATGATAGAAAGGCCGAAAAGGCTCAAGACGCGGTTACTTGTTTTAGCTGTCATGTAAATGGACATACAAGTGGTGTTTTTCATCTTAATCCTGACAACCGACCTCAAGACACAAGGTTTCGAATTGATACACCAAGTTTAAGAGGGGTTAACATTCAACATTTCTTTGGTTCAAAACGTGCACTTCGTACACTTGAAGACTTTAGTGAGGTCGAAGCTAAGACAGCGTATTTTGATGGTGACCCCGTAATTGCTCTGAAAAAAGGTGCCCGTCGTTTTACTAGAGAAGAAATTGCAGCTATGGCAGCTATGCAAAATATGATTGCCTTCCCACCAGCTCCAAAACTAGGAATAGATGGAAAACTAAATCCTAAAAAAGCTACTAAGTCCGAATTACGTGGAGAAAAACTTTTTGCTACTAATTGCGCCTCTTGTCATAGTGCTCCTTACTACACAGATAATAGTGCCCATGACTTACAAGTAGAAAGATTTTATAAGGGTCGAGCAGAAGGTCTTATAAAAACATTTGCACTAAGAGGTATAAAAGACACCCCTCCTTACTTACATGATGGACGTTTATTAACCTTAGAAGATACGGTTGAGTTTTTCAATCTTATTCTTGAGCTTGATCTTAAGAAAAATGAAAAAACTGACTTGGTTTCTTTTTTACGTGCACTTTAAAATCTAATTTTGTATAGGCTTTGCCTATGCAAGGTTGTAAAACCTATTATCTTCTTCTTTTACTTTTTTTCTAGCTCTTTCTTTTAATCTATGCTGCAATATGAATATTTAGATGTTTAGAGTCGATATCAGGAACACTGGAATGTCACCCTATATCTTAGATATATTAGTATTAATGCTACCTATAGACTTAGGCTTCCACATCTGCCAAAGTCAAAGCGAAAAGTACATTCACACCGTGTTGCATAAGTACTTTTTGGGCCTCTTGCAGGGTAATGCCTGTGGTGGTAATGTCATCGACTAAAATCACATGTACATCTTCTTTTCCAGAGTAGACAAAATCTCTAGGATTTGCTAGCCTAAACGCCAAAGACTTTCCCGAATAATTCACCCTATTTTGTGCCAATAACGAAGCATACTGAGGTATGGCTGTTTGCCTTGCCATGGCTTTTAAGAGTAAAGAGACATGTGCATAGCCAGAGCTTACATGTTCATCTACACCGACAATGTACACCAAGCCATCATTGTTTTCTACAAATTCTTCTATAAAAGGTTTGACTGTCATCTCTGCTAAAGTCTTATAGATACGGTGCCCTTCAGGTTTATGTTTAGAGTGTAAAAAAGAACTTATACTTGCATACCTATAAAAAGAGATAACATCCATCGTACCTACTTTTTTTGTCTGTATTTGAAGATGGGAGAGTTCTTTTTTACATGCTTTACATAAAATGTGAAAAGAGAGTTTTGTACAGGAATAACATCTCATATTTAAATTACCTACTTTAAATTTTATACTCTAATAATATAGAAGAAATATAAATTATAGTTTAATATTATACTTCTATGATGATTATGATGAATTACCCTGTAACACTCATCTTCTTTTAGCCTTCAATCTACCCCAATCCCTCCCTATATTAAAGAAAAAACGCTAAAATAGATGTAATTTCTTCACAAAGGTTATTCTTCTATGAGTAAAAACTCTGATATTAAAATATACGAATATGACGCTGTTATTGTTGGTTCTGGTTTAGCAGGTTTGGCTGCGGCTAAAGAGCTAACTGAAGCTGGTAAAAAAACAGCTATCATCACAAAACTTCACCCACTACGTTCACATTCAGGTGCAGCACAAGGTGGTATTAATGCTGCTATTGGCGCTGAAGATTCTACTGAACTTCATGAATTTGATACGGTAAAAGGTTCTGACTACCTTGCTGACCAAGACTGTGTAGAACTTATGTGTTCTAAAGCCCCTGAGACTATCAGATGGGCTGAGCACATGGGTGCAGTTTTTTCACGTAATGAGGAAGGCAACATTGCCATTAGACCTTTTGGTGGACAGTCACAGCCTCGTGCATGTTACGCAAAAGACAGAACAGGTCTTACCCTGCTTCAAACTATCTATGAACAAGCAGACCGTGCAGGTATCGAAGTATTTGATGAGTGGTATGCGGGTGACCTTATTTATGAAGACGGAAAAGTATCTGGTGTGGTTGCGTATGACATTGCCAACTCAGAAGTTGCTATTTTTAACGCCAAAGTAACCATGTTTGCAACAGGTGGAAATGGTAGACTCTTTAGATTTAACTCAAATGCACATGCAAACACAGGTGATGCACTTTCTATTGTTGCACGTCATGGTCTTCCTTTAGAAGATATGGAGTTTGTACAGTTTCATCCAAGTGGATTGGGTGGTTCAGGGGTACTTATCTCTGAAGCTGCTCGTGGTGAAGGTGGTCGTCTCTTTAACTCTAAGGGTGAGAGATTTATGGAAAAATACGCACCAAATGCAATGGAACTTGCATCACGTGATGTTGTAAGCCGTGCCATTATGGAAGAAGTACGTCAAGGACGTGGTGTAGGTAAAGATGGTCAGTCTGTGAAGCTTGACCTTACACACCTTGACCCACAAATTATCCTTACACGTCTTCCTGAGCTTCGTGAACTTGCTATTGCATTCCAAGGGCAAGATATGCTTAAAGAAGCAATTCACATTTCAGCAACAGCACACTACTCTATGGGTGGGATTCCTACAAACATTGACTGTCAAGTACAGAAAAATGCTGAGGGTGACTTAGTAGAAGGTTTCTACGCTGCTGGTGAATGTGCTTGTGTTTCTGTACATGGTGCAAACCGCCTAGGAGCAAACTCAGTACTTGAAGCAATGCTTTTTGGTAGACATGCTGGTGAGAATATGATAAAGATTCTTGATGAAGGTATCACATTGCGTAAAGCCACTCTTTCTGATGCTGACAGATGTATAGATGAGATGACTACCATCAAAACATCTAATGGTGATGAAACCGTACCAAACCTAAGAAATGAACTTCAAATTGGTATGACTGCCAATGCAGGTGTTTTTAGAACAAAAGAATCACTAGATAAGCAACTTGCCTTGATAGATGATGTACTAGCAAGATTTAAAAATATCCGTATAGATGATAAATCTGTAACATTTAACACTGACTTACAAGAAGCCATAGAGCTTGGACACATGATTGAGTCTGCTAAGATTGTTGTTGTTGGTGCCTTAACACGTGAAGAGAGCCGTGGTGGTCACTTCCGTGAAGATTTTCCAACAAGAGATGATGAGAAATTCATGGTTCATACCTATGCAACAATGGATGAAGACTACAATGTTTCTATTGCCTGGGGTGAAGTAACCCAAGGTAAGTTTGAACCAATGGAAAGAAAATACTAAGGAGCTGATGATGAGTGAAGTACAAATAAACGAACTACCTAACACGAGAAAAGTGACCATCAAAGCGTGGAGATTTAACGCAGAGACTGACTACCTTCCGTACACAAAAGAGTACACGATGGAAGTAGGAAAAGATGAGTTAATTCTTGACCTTATGAACCGTATTAAATGGGAACATGATGGTTCTTTTTCTTACAGAAGATCTTGTAGACATGGTATCTGTGGTGCCTGTGCCATTAAAGTAAATGGTAAAGCTGTTCTTGCATGTAAACAAAATGCTATTGAACTCCTTGACCTTTTTGACAATGACATCACTTTAGAGCCATCGTCTAAAAAACGTGCTGTGAAAGATATGATTATCGATAAAACAGACTTCTGGGAAAAACACGCAGCAGTGAAACCATTTGTGGTTGCAGATGTTGAAGCACGTCCTGAAGCAGAGACAAAACAAAGTATCGCAGAGTTTGATAACTTCTTAGACTCAGACCTTTGTATCCAATGTGGTGCTTGTCACTACTCTTGTCCTGCTTTAGAAGTAAATGATGCCTTCTTAGGGCCTGCAGCTCTTAATGCTGCATACAGATTTACAGTAGATACAAGAGATACCGCAGGGAAAGAGAGACTTGAACTTACCGCTGAGATGGGTTCAGGTGTTTGGGACTGTGTGAAATGTTTTGAATGTGCAGAAGCCTGTCCAAAAGAGATTAACCCTATTGAGAAAATTACTAAACTTCACAACTTACAGTTTAGCGAAGGTGTGGCTGTGTCAAATGTTGCCACACGTCATGCAGAAGGTTTCTTAAGAGGAATGAAGAAAACTGGTTTCTTAGATGAAGCAGATATCGTTGTCTACTCTGAGGGTTACCTTGGTATGTATAAACACTTAGGTACTGCGGTGAAAATGATGAAATCAGGTAAAATTCACTGGCACTCAGGTATACCATTTATTAACTCTATACCTAAAATTAAAAATCTTGATGAAGTTCAAAAACTCATCGAAATTTCACAAACAAATAAGCTGTAAGGAGAAAAGATGAGCGAACAATTACACTATGCACTATTTACAGGATGTACGGCTAAACAGTCGACACCAGAACTACTTTCATCTACACTTGCAGTAGCTGATAAACTAGGGATCAAAATTACTATCCTTGAAGAGGCTTCATGTTGTGGGGCATCTCACATACAAGATTTTGATGAATTTTTAGCACATGTACTCAATGCGAGAAACATTTGTTATGCAGAAAAGCTTGGTCTTACGATGATTACCATCTGTAATACTTGTCAGCTTAACTCTGCGATGACAAAACATGCTTTAGATAAAGATCCAGAACTCAAAGCACGTGTGAATGAAAAACTAGCAGAAGTTGGTTTAGAGTACAAAGGAACGTCAGAGATTAAACATTTCCTTTACACTCTTATTGATGAGTATGGTTTAGACAAAGTTAAAGAGAAAGTAACTGTACCACTTTCACACTTGAACATTGCACCATTTTATGGCTGTCATAACATTAGACCTTCTGAGCTACATGAAGGTGCAAATGGACATGAAAATGCGTACGTTCCAACTTCACTTGATCAGCTCATTGATGCATTGGAAGGTAACCCAGTGAATTATGAGAGTAAAAACAAATGTTGTGGTTTCCACGTTGAGCTTCAAGCCAATCACACTTCAGAAGTACTTGCAGGTAATGCACTACTTGACGCGGTAGATAACAATGCGGACATCATGGTAACACCTTGTCCACTTTGTCACCTCAAAATGGACACGTACCAAGACAGCATTGGAAAAGTCATGGGTCGTGATGTAGAACTTCCAGTTTTACACATGCCACAAATGGTTGCACTTGCACTGGGATGTACAGAACAAGAAATTGGTCTTAAATTCCACGTACAAAAAGCAAAACACCTTTACGCTGAAGCTACAGCTTCATAAAACTGTATTCCCACATCAAACGTGGGAATATAAAAAGAGTAAGAATACTAAGACTTTTCTTACACTTTCTTCTCTCTTCTCCAACACAAAACCTAATACTTAAAGGCTAAAAATGAATATGCAAAAAATCTCCGATAAATGGACAAAAGAATTTGTTGAAAAAGCAGAAGCAACACTGGATGACCATTCAAAGATTCCTCTACCTGGCATCAAAAAATACGCCCGTATGCTCATTATTTATTGTGACATGGAAGGTAAAGTGTCTGAAGATTTTTTAAAGTCAATGGATGTTTGTTCTAAAGAGATTATAGCTGTAGAAGGGTTGGAAGAGATATTTAATGTGTTAAATGTCTGTCCTGAAGCTGATAAAAAGGACTAACAAATAAAAGGAAGTTAAGTAACTTCCTTTTGTCGACAACCTAGATAGGTACGACCTGTATATTTGGATCTAACTTATCTTGTAATGCGTTTTGAATGGCATAAAGTGTACCTGTACCTGAACTTGAACATGAACTACATGCACCAAGGTATGAGATATATACCACGTAAAAATCACCATCTTCTTTAACATTTAAAATATCAATATCCCCACCGTCCATCACCAAGAAATCTCTTACCGTGTTATCAATAGCAATTTCAACCGCAATCACTTTGTGCTCTGGGCTTAAGTCTTTAAATGGCACTTCTGTTAAAGCATCTTCAGCTTCTTGTTCCGCCGCTACTGCTTTCTTTTGTGCTTCAAGCAGTGCTTCAAGTGTCTCTTTACAGCTTGAGTCAGAAGAACCTGCTTTTGTGTAGTTTGCAAGTGATTCTAGTGAATCAATGTTATGTAAGGCTATTGCAGCTGTTACAGAAGCGATACTCATTGCTGTATCTGTACAAGCAAGTGTTTTTTCTTCATGTGTAAGTGCCAGTTTAATATACTTCTTTACCGCCAATTTAGCAGCGTCAATAGCAAAAGTAATTGTGTAACGTTCAGACTCAGGCAGTGCATCTATTTTAGGATTGTCACGTAAAAAACGTTCCAATGATGTATAGGTAATTTTTTCTACTTCATTCATGTTTTTATTGGCACAAATAAGTGATAACATATGGTTCACCGCAATACCTGAAGCAATACCATCATAGGTATAACGTGCCAAAACAATGGTGGCTTCTTGAACATTTATGGCCCAGTGTAAAGTAAGGTTATAGCCTAATGCATCAGACCCATAATTAAAACTAAAAAGTGTTGCATCTAATTTTGTAGCTTCTTCTTCAGAGATTGTTCCTACATATTTAGGATCACTTATGAACATCTCTACTTTGATGCCGTACTCATTTCTTGTTTCTTCAGACATATTTTTCCTTTTGGATAGTGTGTGCACTTTAGCAAGCTAACCTAAAAATAGGCTAAAATAAGAGAAAAAGAGTATAATTATCTTATATTATCTATATAGTATATAATACTATCACAATAATACCATTAAAGAGAGCCATCGTACAATGAAAATATTAGTTTCAGCCCTAGAACCCTCATCGAATCTTCACCTTAAAGAGGTACTCAAACATACACAAGATGTAGAACTTTGTGGTGTTTTCGATAAAAGTATTGAAGAAGGTACTCCTCTTTATGACATTTCTGAGATGGCTATTATGGGGGTGGTAGATGCGCTTAAAAAACTACGCTGGTTTTTTAAAGTCGCAGATGAAATGGTCACCCTTGCCAAAGATGTAGACAAAGTCCTGCTGATGGACTCTTCTGGTTTTAACTTACCACTGGCTAAAAAGCTTAAAACTGCTTACCCCGACAAAGAGATTATTTACTACATTTTACCCCAAATATGGGCAAGCCGTCCAAAGCGAGCCAAAAAGTTAGAACTTTATTGTGACAAACTTTTAGGGATTTTGCCTTTTGAAGTTGACTATTACCCTCAAGGAAAAGCCCAGTATGTAGGACACCCTCTACTAGATGAGATAGATGTACACAGAGTAGAAGCGGAGACAAAAAACTGCATCACTTTTATGCCAGGTAGCCGAAAGTCTGAAATTAGCCGTTTGATGCCCATATTTTTAGAACTTAGACGTAAACTAGGCAATGACATACGCCCACTACTTGTTATACCCCCATCATTCTCAAGAAATAAAATAGCCCACCTCTATAAAGGAAACAGGGAGTTTGAAGTTGTACGTGATACCCATGAAGCCCTGCGTCGTTCAGAGTTTGCCTTTATCTGTTCAGGAACAGCAACACTGGAAGCAGCACTCATAGGTGTACCTTTTTCTCTTGCATACATTGCCAAGAAAGTGGACTTTTTCATAGGTACAAAACTTTTAGGCATTACTCAGGTAGGTCTTGCAAACATAATCTTGAGTAAATTTAATGGTACAACACTTCATAAAGAAATACTACAAGAAGAAGTCACCATTGACAATTTACTAGAAGAGTACTACAATACCGACCGAGAAATCTTTGCTGAGAAAGCCAAAGAATTAAAAGAATATCTTGCTCATGGAAGCTCAAAAAATGTAGCTGATATACTTATGGGAGAAAATGAATGTTAGTCCACATCTGCTGTTCTGTAGACAGCCATTACTTTTTACAAAAGCTTCAAATAGAATACCCAGAAGAAACCCTTATTGGCTTTTTTTATGACCCGAACATTCACCCGTATTCTGAGTATTATCTACGTTTTTTAGATGTGAAAAGATCATGTAAAATGCTTGATATTGAACTCATTGAAGGGGAGTATGATGTAGACAAATGGCTAGAAGTGGTCAAAGGTTTTGAACATGAACCTGAAAAAGGGGCACGTTGTGGTCTCTGTTTTGACAGACGTTTTGAAGTCTCAGCTCAAAAAGCAGCCCAGCTTGGAGAAAAAACGTTTACCTCTACCCTGCTGACTAGCCCTAAAAAGTCACTCAAACAACTCTCTCTTGCAGGAGATGCTTTGGCAGAAAAAGAAGGCATAACCTTTGTGGCACCTGACTACCGTAAAGCTTCTGGTACTCAAGAACAAAACATTATTGCCAAAGAAGATGCTTTATATCGTCAAGATTATTGTGGCTGTATGTTTGGGTTAAACATCCAACGTGATCAACAAAACAAACTTGCAGATGAGCTTTTTGTGCCACTGTCAGGTCAAATACAGCCTGAGTCCATTGAAGAACGCATCGAAATGTATGAGAAACGTTGGAAACTAGAAGAAGCAAATAAAGAACACAAAATCATTAAACAACGTTTTTTAAATTGGCGTTTAAACTCAGGACTCTTACGTGTACGTAAAGAGGTTGTTCCGGCACATTTTCTACCCTATTCTACACTCAAAGGTGAGTACAGCCGAGGTAAAATTGAGTACAGCGTAGGTGAAGTACACCACATGAACCGTGATGAAGTACGTTTTATTACTTTGGACTACTATAACAGACTCGCAAACACAGACTATGCTGATGTTACTACACTTATCTATGCACCTCCTAGCTTTGAGAAAGAGCTTGATGTACGTTCCAAACTAGGCATTACTCCTTATGATTTATCGGTCATTTTAGTGGTGGAAGAGATCCCCAGTAAAAAGATAGAAATCCTTTGTCAAAGTAAAACTTACTCTGATGTTAAAGAAGTACTGATTGAGCTCTAAAGGGTATCACCTAAACCCTTTTTTACCAATTCTTAGATAAAATAAGTTAATTTTAGTATCACAAAGGTTTTTTAGTGCTTTATAACGTCGTAGAAATTCAAAAAATATTACCACACAGATATCCATTTCTTTTAGTTGACAGAATCACAGAGATGACTCCAGGTGAGTCTATCGTTGCATATAAGAACATCTCTATCTCTGAACCTGTTTTTCAAGGACATTTTCCTGATCATCCTATCTATCCAGGTGTCATGATACTTGAAGGTATGGCACAAGCAGGTGGTGTACTTTCTTTTAAAAGTATGGGTGAAATGACAGAAGAAGAGATCCAATCAAAAGTTGTTTACTTTATGAGTATTGATAAGGCAAAGTTTCGTGTACCTGTTACACCAGGTGATAAACTCGTCTATAAAATTTCTGTGATGAAACAAAAAGGTACGGTATGGCAGCTTGAGGCCAAAGCCTATGTTGATGACAAAATTGTTGCGCAAGCAGAACTCAAAGCTATGATTGTGGACAAGTAGACCATTATGTCTCTTATACATCCATCAGCAGTGATTGAAGACGGTGCCATTTTAGGTGACAATGTTTCTGTGGGGCCTTTTACGTATATTGGAAGTAAAGTGAGCATTGGCGACAATACAACTGTGGCTTCAAATGTCGTCATTGAAGGTAAAACCACAATTGGTAAAGATAACCGTATTTTCCCTCATGCTGCTGTGGGGACCATTCCCCAAGATTTAAAGTTTAATGGTGAAGATGTTGAACTCATTATTGGTGATAACAATACCATTAGAGAGTTCACCCTACTTAATCCTGGCACCAAAGGTGGAGGTTCTGTTACCAAAATCGGAAATGGAAACTTACTTATGGGTTACGTACACCTTGGACATGATGTCATCATTGGTGACTCGTGTATCTTGGCAAATGGTGCCACACTTGCGGGACATGTTGAGCTAGGTAACCATGTTGTCATTGGTGGGCTTACACCTATACACCAGTTTGTACGTGTAGGAGACTATGCCATGGTAGGTGGTGCTTCTGCTTTGGCACAAGACATCCCTCCTTTTTGTTTGGCAGAAGGAAACAGAGCAAGCTTACGTGGTCTGAACTTAACAGGACTTCGTAGAAATATACCAAGAGAAGAGATCAATACTCTAAAATCTGCCTATAGAGAACTTTTTGAACAGGGAAATCCCTTACAAGAAGTGGCACAGAAACTTTTTGAAACAAGTAATTCTGAAGCCGTAAAAAAACTATGTGAATTTATTAAAACCTCTAAAAGAGGTATCCCTTTCACAAGAATTAAAACTGAGGATAAATCATGAGTACTAAAGCATGTAGCTTTTGTGAAACCATAGAGAGTGAAGAAAACCCTCTTATTGCAGGTGAATCTGCCTATATATGTTCTAACTGTGTTATTTCTGCCTATAAAATTTTATTTGGTGAAGAAGATCAAGAGAATGTCAATGCAGAAGAGAGAACACAAACCCTCTACACACCAAAAGAGATCAATGCCATGCTTTCTGAGTATGTTATTGGACAAGAAAATGCTAAAAAAACACTTTCAGTGGCTGTTTATAACCATTATAAACGTCTGTTTAAAGACAACCTTGCAGATGATACACAAATATCTAAATCAAATGTGCTTCTTATTGGGCCTACAGGTTCAGGGAAAACATTGTTGGCACAAACCATTGCTAGATTTTTACATGTACCTATTGCCATTGCGGATGCAACAAACCTTACAGAAGCTGGCTATGTAGGTGAAGATGTAGAAAACATTTTAACCAAACTTCTTATGGCAGCTGATGGTGACCCTGAACGTGCAGAGCAAGGTATCGTCTTCATTGATGAAGTAGATAAAATTGCAAGAATGGGTGAAAACCGTTCTATTACCCGTGATGTTTCTGGTGAAGGTGTACAACAGGCGCTTCTTAAACTCATTGAAGGTTCAGTGGTAAACATTCCACCAAAAGGTGGACGTAAACACCCGAACCAAGACTTCATTCAAATTGACACTTCAAACATCCTCTTTATTTGTGGTGGTGCGTTTGATGGTCTCAATGACATACTTAAAAGAAGACTGGGTGCAAACACACTCGGTTTTGGTCAAGCAAAACGTTCTAAAAAAGATGAAGAGAACCTTTTACACTTGGTAGAAGCAGATGACTTAGTCTCTTATGGACTCATCCCTGAGCTGATTGGACGTTTACATGTGTTAGCTACACTAGGTGAAATTTCAAAAGAAGACATGGTACGTATTTTGGTTGAGCCTAAAAACTCACTTCTTAAACAGTACCAAAAACTTTTTGAGATTGATGATGTGACTTTAACGTTTGAAGACGAAGCACTCAAACTTATTGCCCAAAAAGCACTTGATAGAAAAACGGGTGCCAGAGGCTTACGTTCCATACTTGAAGAGATACTGCTTGACATCATGTATGAACTGCCTGAACTTGCAGGATATGAAGTAATCATTACTGAGGATGTTGTACTTACTGGTGCAAAACCTCTTTATATAAAAGATAAAAAAACAGCGTAAAAGAAAAAGGATCGATATGTTTAAAAAAATTCTAGGAATGTTTTCAAATGATTTAGCCATTGACTTGGGAACAGCCAATACACTTGTACTTGTTAAAGGTCAAGGTATAAGTATTAATGAACCTTCAGTGGTTGCTATACAATATGACAAACATGGCCGTGAACGAATTTTGGCTGTAGGTCAAGAAGCTAAAGATATGGTGGGTAAAACACCAGGAAACATCAAAGCCATCCGTCCAATGAAAGATGGCGTTATTGCTGACTTTGAAGTCACAGAAATGATGATCCGTTACTTCATTGAAAAAGCCCATAAAAGAAAAGGGTTTTTCTCTCCACGTATTATCATCTGTGTACCTTACGGTTTAACACAGGTTGAGAGACGTGCAGTAAAAGACTCTGCTGAAAATGCAGGTGCACGTTATGTCTATCTTATTGAAGAGCCGATGGCTGCTGCAATTGGTGCAGGAATTCCTGTAAAAGACCCTAATGGAAACTTGGTTGTTGACATTGGTGGAGGAACCACTGAAATTGGTGTAACTTCATTGGGTGGGCTGGTAATTTCTAAGTCTATTCGTGTGGCAGGAGATAACCTTGACCAAGCTATTACTGACTACATCAAAAAGAACTTTAACCTTCTTATTGGTGAAAGAGTAGCAGAAGAGCTTAAAATCAAAATTGGTACAGCCATCCCACTTGAAGAAGATCTTTCAACAACAGTAAGAGGTCGTGACCAAGTAGAAGGAAGCCTTGCCTCTATGGAAGTGACTTCAGAACACATGAGAGCAGCCATGAAAGACTCTTTAGAAGAGATCGCTGAAGCACTTAAAGCTGTACTTGAAGAGACACCACCAGAACTTGCAGGTGATATCGTTGAAAATGGTATTGTACTTACCGGTGGTGGTGCACTTATTAGAGGACTAGACAAATACCTCTCTGATATTGTAAAACTTCCAGTTTATATTGCAGAAGATCCTCTTTTAGCTGTTGCCAAAGGTACAGGTATTGCACTCGATGAAATAGATTTACTACAGCAAATGGCATATGAAGACTAGACTCATAATCATTGCCATACTGTTAATGATGTTAACAGTACTGCTTTCTAGAAACGATGCACGTATTACAGATACCCTTCTTGGTGCCATCAATCCTGTGAAACAATATTACAAAAATTTCACGCAAAACTTGGAAGATAAAAGCCATAGCTACATCTTCCAAAAAGAGTCTATACAAAAACTTAGCCGTGAAAACCGAATTTTACGTAAACGTTTGTTGGAGCAAATGCACTACATTAAACAAGTTAAAGATATCTATGACATTTTACCCACGTTAAATCATTTACCCCTCTCTTCAGTTTCTATTGTGGAAACAATTTCTTATGTAAAACTCAACTCATTTTCACAAATTATTTTGACAAAACCAAAAGGGTTAAAAGAAGAAAAACTCTATGGTATTATCCAAGACCGTGTGGTAGCAGGCGTTGCGAAAGTAAAGCGTAACCAACTCTATGGCTACCTTACTTCTGATAAACAATGTCGTTTTTCTGTTTTTATAGGAGATGATAAAGCACCTGGTATTGCATTAGGACATGAAAAAAATGAAATGCTTGTAAAGTTTATACCAAAATGGCATGACATCAAAGCGGGTGACAAAGTCATAACTTCTGGCTTAGACAACATTTTCTTTGCTGATGTGCCCGTGGGAATTGTAACAAAAGTGGAAGTACAAAGTGCCTACACGGTTGCCTACATTAAAACCTACAATAACATTTTTGAACCTAAAACATTTTTCCTCATTAACAATGCCCAAGCCACTTTGTTAGAAGGTTTTGATAGCAATAAAACCATGAAGATAGTACAGGCAAACCCTACACCAGCTCTTCCTGACTTCAATACGACCATTATGATGAGTATCCCTGATACGAATATAACAGAAGATCCTCTGACAAGTTTACCTTTACCAATAGACCAAACACAAGAAGACACTGTACATCCTGAAACAGTGGAAGAAGAACCCGTCATTAAAAAACCAAAGAGAAGAAAACCTAGGCCAAAAAGAAAAGCAAGTACATTAGACCTCTTTTAACTTCCTAAAAGTCCCTTTTTTAAGGGATTTCATGGGCATCTTCATGTATAATATCAAACTAAAAATCAAGGGTTTATTACGACTCTGAAGGTGACCTTTTCATGCCAAAACGCAATGACATCAAAACTATTTTACTTATCGGTTCAGGCCCAATTGTTATTGGTCAAGCTTGTGAATTTGACTACTCTGGTACGCAAGCAGCTAAAACACTAAAAGAGCTAGGCTACAGAGTGGTACTTATCAACTCAAATCCTGCAACAATTATGACAGATCCTGAGTTTGCAGACAGAACCTATATCGAACCTATCACACCAGAGATTATCTCTCAAATCATCAAAAAAGAAAATGTTGATGCTATTTTGCCAACCATGGGTGGACAAACTGCACTTAACGTTGCTATGGACATGAATGATGCTGGTATGCTTGATAATGTAGAATTTTTAGGGGCTAGTCCTGCAGCCATTAAAAAAGGTGAAGATCGCCAAGAATTTAAAGAAGCAATGATTAAAATTGGTATGGATTTACCAATTTCTCAATATGCCTATAACATGGATGAAGCCTTAGATGCTGCAAAAAATATTGGGTTTCCTCTTATTATCCGTGCTTCATTTACCATGGCTGGTGGTGGTTCAGGTGTGGCATATAACATGGATGAGTACAAAGAAATTGTACGTGGTGGACTAGAAGCTTCCCCTATCTCAGAAATCCTTATTGAAGAGTCTTTACTTGGTTGGAAAGAGTATGAGATGGAAGTCATTCGTGACAAGGCAGACAACTGTATTATCATCTGTTCTATTGAAAACTTTGACCCAATGGGTGTACATACAGGGGATTCTATCACCATTGCTCCCGCACTTACACTCACAGACAAAGAGTACCAACATATGCGTGATGCTTCTTTTAAAATCTTACGTGAAGTAGGTGTAGATACGGGTGGTTCTAACGTACAATTTTCCATTGATCCTGACACAGGACGTATGATTGTTATTGAAATGAACCCAAGAGTAAGCCGTTCTTCTGCACTTGCATCTAAAGCAACAGGGTATCCTATTGCTAAAGTAGCCACACTTCTTGCTGTTGGATTTACCCTTGATGAAATCACCAATGACATTACAGGAACACCTGCGTCATTTGAACCAGTGATTGACTACATTGTGACTAAACTTCCACGTTTTACTTTTGAAAAATTCCCACTTGCAAACTCAACGCTGACCACAGCAATGAAGTCTGTAGGTGAAGCTATGGCCATTGGTCGTACATTTAAAGAGTCTTTCCAAAAAGCACTTTGTTCACTAGAAACAGGTCTTATAGGTTTTAACCCTATTGTCTGTGATGGTGAAGAATTGGTACGTGAAATACGTCGCTCCAATGAAAACCGTATGCTTTACGTTTTTGAAGCACTTAGACGTGGTATGACTGTTGATGCCATCTTTGATCTTTGTAAAATTGACAGATGGTTCTTGTACCAACTTGAAGAACTTGCACTCACAGAAAAAGAGATGGATATTGCCCTACTCTCTGATGCTACAAGACTACGTGAAGTCAAAGCAGATGGTTTCTCAGATGAAATGATTGCCCAAGTTATTAATAAAAAAGAAGGTCTCAGCCTTACTGAAAATGACATTTATACTGCCAGAGAAAAAACAGGTGTAAAACTTGAATACAATGAAGTAGATACCTGTGCTGCAGAGTTTAAAGCGTTAACACCTTACCTCTATTCAACCACAAATATTACTAAACTTCCAGAAACAGAAGTACCAGAGTCAAAAGAGAAAAAAGTACTTGTGATTGGTGGGGGACCTAACCGTATTGGTCAAGGGATTGAGTTTGACTACTGTTGTGTACATGCTGCCTTTGCCCTTGAAGACATGGGAGTGAAGTCTATTATGTATAACTGTAACCCAGAGACGGTTTCTACAGATTATGACACTTCTGACATTCTTTACTTTGAACCAATTGACTTTGAACATGTAAGAAACGTCATTGAACTTGAAAAGCCAGATGGTGTGATTGTACACTTTGGTGGTCAAACACCACTCAAACTAGCTAAAAACCTTACCGCTATTGGTGCCAACATCTCAGGAACAACAGCAAAGGTCATTGACCTTGCAGAAGACAGAGAACTCTTCTCTGCTTTCATTAATGACCTTGGTCTTAAACAACCAGAAAATGGTACGGTTGTTGCCAAAGATGAAGCACTTGTAGTAGCTAACCGTATTGGTTACCCTGTGCTTGTACGTCCTTCCTTTGTACTTGGTGGACGTGGTATGAAAACCGTCTATTCTGACGATGAACTCAAACAATACATGGATGAAGCAGTTGCTGTTTCCAATGATGCACCTGTGCTTATTGATAGATTCCTTGACAATGCCATTGAACTAGACGTTGATGCCATTTGTGATGGTACAGATGTTTACATTGGTTCAGTCATGCAACACATTGAAGAAGCGGGAATTCACTCTGGTGATTCAGCTTGTTCACTTCCTCCAATGTCTATTTCTATGGAACTTCAAGAAGAGGTCAAAGAGCAAACAGCAAAGATTGCCCTTGGACTTGGTGTGGTTGGACTGATGAACATTCAGTATGCTATTCACAGAGGTGAAATTTACCTTATTGAAGTAAATCCTCGTGCATCACGTACTGTGCCATTTGTTTCAAAAGCAACGGGTGTACCTTTGGCAAAAGTAGC
>WTAE01000114.1 GCA_013139765.1 Sulfurovum sp. | reverse complement strand
AATACGTCTTGTGATGATTCAGAAGATTGGGCGAACTGCGTGGCAGGTACACTGCGTCAAGAGGAACTTATAGAGAGCCTCGAAAAGGCTGGTTTTAAAGATGTGACCTGTACAGGACTTACCCACTACACTACGGCTAAGACCACACAAGGTGCCACATTTTCTGCAAGTAAAGTACCCGCCATACATAGAAGAAAAAAACATTGGGACAGCCTCTTTAAAACCAAAGATTACACCCAAGTTTTTTGGCATCAAAGTAGCCCAACACGTTCCCTCAATCTTATACAAAAATATGCGAATAAAGAAGATGCTATCATTGATGTTGGGTGTGGTGCTTCTGTACTTGTGGATGCATTAATTGATAATGGCTACGAAGATATTAGCTTACTTGACACTTCCTCAACTTGTTTAAATATTGTCAAAAAACGTTTGAATACTTCTGTGACCCCTAAGTATATTTGTTCTGACCTACTCATGTTTAAAGCTACTCAACCTTATAAACTATGGCATGATCGCGCTGTCTTTCATTTTTTACTTTCAAAAAAAGAGAGAGAAACATATTTTACAGTTTTGAGTGAGAGTTTAGACAAAGAGGGATATGCCATTATCAATACCTTTGCACCAGATGGCGAAATATCTTGTGCAGGACTGCAAACCCGAGCCTACAATAGAGAGATGATGTTAGCAGAGTTGCCTGACACCTTAAAACTTATTGATTATGAAAGCTTTACACATATCACACCCAAAAATATAGAACAAAGCTATAGTCTCTTTGTCATCCAAAAAAATGAGTGCTAAGTTAAAGCAATCAGCTTCAACTTCTGTGCTCTTGTCATTTTCTTTTTAATTTCATACTCACGTTTAGATGCTGTGCTTCTATCGGGGTGTTCTTCTAGTCTATTTTTTACGTGAATCTTCTAAAGCATACCCTTTAAAATAGACACGTATCACGTCATAAGAGATAAAAATCTTCTCAGAATAAACTTCTGTTTTAATGAGAACATCTTTTCTTTTCAATTCCTCAAAGGTACGGTAATACAAAGAGAGTACAGCTGGCCTTCTTGAAAAGATATCACAATCAGAGATTTCAATAAAATATTCTCTCTCCATTTGTAAAAATTTATAAAACTTTTTTCCAGCAAAGGTATAGACTTCTTTGTTATGTAAACGTTTTTCTTTAATCTCTTCACGTTTTTGTGCACTAAGTCTTTGTTCGTTTAGTTTAGAGAGAATGTTGTGTTTTTCTTCTTCATCGTACTTCGCATCTTTCCCATCTAAACCTTTAAAAGCTTTCTGAGTAACACGTCTCTCATCATTCAAACGATCTAAAATCATTTGTTTCTCGTCATCTGTAAAAATTTCTTTTTTATGCAAATTATTTAGGTTATTGTCATTGTTTTCAATACTTGCCATACCCTACCCTTTTCATGAATATATTTCCCTAAATTACTTGTTTACTAATCATTTTGATGTAACAATATCATATTATACAATATAACATTTAATCTTTACCCGTTTAACAGCATTTTTTTGCTAAAATTACATCCTTATATTTACTTATTTAAGTAAACCTAAAACTCATTTGTTAAGGAAACACCTCATGTCAAACACTTGCGAAAAAGCTTATATCACTACTCCAATTTATTATGTCAACGACATTGCACACATTGGTCATGCTTACACAACCATCATTGCAGACACACTTGCACGTTATTCACGTATGATGGGAATGGAAACTTTTTTCCTCACAGGAACAGATGAACACGGCCAGAAAATAGAAGAAGCCGCAAAATCAAGAAACAAAAGTACCCAAGCGTATGCAGACGAAATCTCGGCTACATTTAAAACCCTTTGGGATGATTTTGATATCTCTTATGACAAATTCATTAGAACCACAGATGCAGACCATATGAAAGGTGTGCAAAAAGCCTTTACAGACATGCATGCCAAAGGTGACATTTACAAAGATACCTATAAAGGGCATTACTGTATCTCTTGTGAAACATTTTTCCCTGCCATTCAACTGGTAGATGATGAGTTTTGTCCAGAGTGTGGGAAAAGTACAACAGTTGTAGAAGAAGAGTCTTACTTCTTTAGACTTTCAAACTACCAAGACAAACTACTTCAGTACTACGAAGACAATCCTGACTTCATTTTACCAAGAAGCAAAAGAAATGAAGTCATCCGTTTTGTGGAAGGTGGACTGACTGACCTTTCTATTACCAGAACTTCTTTTGACTGGGGTGTAAAACTTCCCAAAGAATTTAATGACCCTAAACATGTCATGTATGTTTGGCTTGATGCACTTATGAACTACTTGACTGCACTTGGTTATGGTACTGATGATGCTAACATTGAGCAGTGGCCTGCGCGCATACAACTCATAGGAAAAGACATTTTACGTTTCCATGCTATCTACTGGCCAGCATTCTTAATGAGTCTTGACTTACCCCTACCTAAGCACATTGCTGCACATGGTTGGTGGACACGTGATGGTGAGAAAATGTCTAAGTCTAAAGGAAATGTCGTCAATCCTAGAGAAGTAGCAGATGCTTATGGACTAGACAACTTCCGTTACTTTATGTTGCGTGAAGTGCCTTTTGGTGGAGATGGTGACTTTTCACAAAAAGCACTGATTGACCGTATTAACTCTGATTTGGGAAATGACCTGGGAAACTTGATGAACCGTGTTATAGGTATGTCTGGTAAATACTTTGATGGCAAGATTGACTCTGCAAATGTTGCGAAGTATTACCAAAGTGAGTTAGATGAAGTACATGCTTCACTTAACAAACTTGAGCCTTTACTGTTTGAAATGCAAATCCACCGTTACCTTGAAGAGCTTTGGAGACCACTGACTGTGGCCAACAAAGCCATTGATATGTACCAACCTTGGACACTCATGAAAGAAGGGAAAGAGGAAGAAGCTATGGCACTTAACGGTCTCATTGCGGCTATTCTTGCTAAAGTTTCTATTATGTTAGAACCTGTAATGCCTGCGGTATGTGCAAAAATTTCTAAAGCCTTAGGTTTTGAAATCAACAATGACACATGGACACGTATGGCAAAAGGTACAGATTTACTTGAACCTTTTACTTTAGAGAAGATAGACCCACTTTTTCCTCGTATTGAAGAGCCTTTATTGGAACAAATGGAACCTATAGACAAAAAAGAGAGTTCTAAAAAGTCTGAGAAGAAGTCAGACAAAAACGAAGATAAAAAAGAAGACAAAAACGAAGCAGAAGGTATTGCACTTATTGGTATAGACCAATTTTTCCAAACTTCTTTAAAAGTTGGTACAGTGGTTCAAGCTGAAGAGGTACCAAAGTCTAAAAAACTTCTTTTACTGCAAGTAGATGTAGGTGAAGATGAGCCTAGACAAGTGGTTGCAGGTATTAAAGAATGGTACTCAGCAGAGGACATGTTAAACACACAAGTTTGTGTTGTGGCAAACCTCAAACCAGCAAAACTCATGGGTTACAAATCAGAAGGTATGCTTTTGGCTGCTAAAGATGAAGACGGCCTTTGTATGGTCCGTCCTGAAAAGCCAAAAACGGCTGGAACGAACATAGGATAGTCATGAAAATAGAAGATATTATAAACCTCACAGAAGGTGTCCTTACTAACTCGCCACAAGTACAAGCCATTGGCGCTGCGACTGTTTATCAGTCTAAAGTTGAACATGGAGACCTCTTTTTCTCTTCTAACCAAGAAGAGATAGACTTGGCCATTAAAAATGGTGCTTATGCCATTGTCTATGATGATGACAGTATTGTAAAAAATGATGATGAAATTGCATGGATTAAAGTTTCAGACATCCAACTAGCAGCATTCAAGCTCGTCCGTTATGTGGTTATTAAAAAAGAGGCTGTCTTTTACTTACTCAGTGAACATGAGCTTACTTTTCTAAAACTCATCATTAAACATAAGGGTAACGTTGCATTTATTGCGGATGATTGGCGTAAAGCATTTGAGCAAATACTAAACTCTGATTCTTCTTTATATGTAGGGACAAACAAAGAGCTTATGCAACTCATTAAGCCTGATGTACCTCTACTAAACAGAGAGGTTGATGGGTACCTTGTCTCAGACACACTTTTTAAAAGTACGTACAAAGTAGATGGTTTTCTTTACCAAGAGAGAGAACTCATTCCTTTCCACTTAGAGTTTTTACTACGTGCAGTTGATTTTTGTAATGTACATGATGTTGCCTATACGATGGACCGCATTAAGTACACCAAACACTTCTTGCCTGTGTTTATTGATGCGAAACTACGTTCTACTTCTGCTAGTAAAAGTGACAAAGTAGCCATCTTTACAGATAACACTGCAGATATCACTAGAGCCAGAGAGTATGTTATGAGATCTAACATGTGGGTAAAATCTGTGGTCTTCACGCCACCAAAAACCAAAGTACCTGGTATTGACCATCCCCATTGGTTTAAAACAGAAGAAGAAGTGAGAGATTTACTTAAAAATATTCACTACAACTACGCGTTCATCCTCAATGCAGATCGAAGTATTTTAAATACAATTAAAGAAGAGTATTCACTCTTTTAGAAAAATCATTATATTTATTTGTCGGGGTGAAGCACCCCGACCTACGATTTCTTTATGACCACCATATTTTTATTATTGTCAGTAATTAATTCACAGTCATTTTGTTCACACAATACATCAAATGTTTTTGCTCTGAAAAAGACAATGTGTGTTGCGTCTTGATGGTAATACCATTTTTTAAACTGCTCTACATCATTAGGGTGAAACTGTGTTTGTAAGGCTAAGTATCCACCCTCTTCTAAGCGTTCAATCAAAGATTCAAACACTTCTCTAGGTTGATGTAAATGTTCAAAAACTTCAGTAGATACGATCAAGTCATATTTTTTACTATCATCCAATGTATTGGGATGATAGATAGGATCATAAACATCACAGACAAAGCCCTCTTTTTCTAACATACTGGCTAAAAGAGTACTTCTCCCACAACCAAAATCTAGTACTGTTTTCGCTTCTTTAATATTTGGTAATATAAAATCTAAGAAGCGTTGAAAATAGGCCTGATACCCTGCATCATTTTCATTATTCTCATGTAAATTATAACGCTCTTCTTGTGTAGAAAAATCCTGATAATTCTCTGGGGACTTAAAAATGTATTCACAGCCATGACAATGGTAGTAAGTAATTTGTGTTTTTTCATCCACAAAACTTTCCACCTCTTTCCTACAAATATGACAATGCACTACGACTCCTTTAATGACTGTTATGTTACTATCTAATCAATTAATTTTAGGACAATTTAGATGAAAAGAAGAGACTTTTTAAGCACAAGTGCTTTGGCAGCAACAGCCCTTACTATGAGTGCATGTCACCGTGCACCCGAAGAAGATGAAGCGGGAGAAGTAATCCAGACAAAAAGTAAAAAAGTCACCCTCAAAATTGCCACCTCATGGCCTGCTTCTTTCCCCATTATGGGTACAGGTGTTGATGCCTTTGCCAAACGCTGTTTTGAACTCTCAGGCGGAAGCTTAGAGATTAAAGTCTATCCTAAAAATATCTTGGTCCCTGCCCTACAAGTCTTTGATGCTTGTTCTGCTGCACAGATAGATGGGTTTCACTCTGGCGTTTATTACTGGAAAGGTAAAAACCCTGCTTTTTCCATTTTTGGAGGTATGCCCCTAGGACTTACTTCTGAAGAGATGATCACATGGATGAAGTTTGGTGGAGGCTATGACCTTTGGCGTGAAATGTATGGTAAGTTTAACCTCTACCCTCTTATTGGAGGAAGCACCGGACCGCAGATGGGTGGTTGGTTTAAAAAAGAGATTAACTCTCTAGCAGATCTTAAAGGCCTTAAGATGCGTATCCCTGGCCTTGGTGGTGAAGTCATGAAGAAACTTGGTGTAAACCCTGTTTTACTGCCTGCTGGAGAGATATATACTGCGTTAGAACGTGGTACCATTGATGCCACTGAATGGGTTGGACCTGCGCTTGACTCGATGATGGGGTTTTCAAAAGCAGCACCTTATTACTACAAAGGTTGGCATGAACCAGGTTCCATTTTAGAACTTACTTTTAACAAAACACGTTGGGAAAAACTCTCAAAAGAACACCAAGCCATCATCACCGCTGCATCTGAAGAGATGACTGGAAACATGTTACAAGAGTTTCGTTATAAAAATGCCAAAGCCCTTCAAGAGTTAGACAAAAATGTACAGATCAAAACATTTCCAGAGGAGATGATGCAAGCGGCTAAAGTGGCACTTGAAGAAGTACTAGAGGAAGAGAGTGCCCAAAGTAAAGACTTTAAACGTACGCTAAAAAGTTACAAAGACTTTGTGGCTTATAACAACCCTTATGACAACATTTCTACAAGGCACTTACTCAATTTGAGAGACTAGTACTTTTTATTGGTAGACTCAATAAGGTCATCTGCACTCAAGTTATCCATGAGTCTAGAGAGATTTCGAAGAGAAAAAAGTCTTAACTTCTCCCCTTTCTCTTTTTTAAGTTCTGAAGAGAATTTATTTTTAGAAAAGAGTATAAAGGTATCGACCTCTAAAGAAGCTTTTTTACAAGCCTCTTTTAGTTGTGTAAGCTCAGTTTTATTGGCTTTTTGTTTTCCATATTTACAAGTACCTGCAAGTAAGGCACCTGATTTACGTTTTACCAAAAGGTCAATACTGACATTTTTGTCATAATACTCGCCAATCGATACAATAGCGTCCCCTTCAAACTCATCTTTAAAACTTATTTCAATGAGTTCACGTACGAGTTGCATATAAATGAGTGTGGTAAACTCATTTTTCATTTGAGACCAACGTTTGGTTACCTCATCATACTCACCTTCTCTAATGCTCTTGTAGGTAGGAGAAATCACTGCAAACCAAAAACGCATAAAGGGTGTCACAAAAAGAAGTTTGTCTGAAATACCATCTTTTTCATCTAGAGGTTTTTCCACTGATCTGTCAAAGACCAAAAAACCATCTTTTATCAAGAAGTCAATAACCTCTTCACCCTCTTCTCTCCCTATGTTCACTTTTTTGAACGCAGAGTGTTCACGTCTGTCACCCGTAGCAATGGCTGAGAGCATAGCATGGTAAGCAGGTTTAGAGTGGGTGATTTTAGTCAAGTCCCCATGAATGTAACGGTAATTGTTTAAAACTTTATTGACGATGAGTTTGTCTAAAGGCTTCGTCATATCAACAGACCATCCCATACCACCAAAGACTGCAAAGTACTCTACTGCTTTTTCAAAGTCAGTGACTTTGTTTTGGTAACAAAAAGAACGAAATTGAGCTAAGAGTGTAGGATGATTTAATGGGTTTGAAGACATGATATTACCTTGATATTGATATCAGATTATACCCTAAGATACTAAGAAGTCTTAGTTTAGAAGCTATAAGATACATTTACCGCAATGTTAGAAACTTCAACATCCTCATTGCCGATGGGTACTTCTGTGGCAAACTGTTTAATGTAGCGTAAATTTACAAAGACATCATCAAAGGCACGACCCACAGAAAACATGTAACTCTTTTCAAATGCCATGGCATGGTGCTGTACGCGAAGCCCCTCATTCATCACCGCAAATATACGTTCACCCACATATCCCACGGCCCCTATATGCCAATCTTCATACTCAGCATGTACCTTTAGCCCCAGAGTAAAGTAGTCCTGCTTCGTTTTTTGCGTATACACATTACCCAGCCTGTCTTGAAGATGAATGTATTTACCCATTACCGCACCTTTTAGTGTAAAGGTATCAAACTCTTTTTTCATACCCCACTTCACATCACTCTGATACACATTAAAGTCTCTATAGTCACTCACATATTGCATGAGCGACAAAGACTTATAGCTATAACCTAAGCCATAAATATTGGTACCATCTACTGCAGCTATCAAGTTGTCATCTATATTCATATAGATAAAAGAGAGTGTCTCTTTTTTGCTCATGCTATACTGGTATTTAAAGGCATATTTATTGACAGAGAGGTCTTTAGGCATGACAGGTTTAGTTTTGGTATCTGTATGTTCCATGTAGAGTTGAAAATGATGTTGCGTGTCTTGATGGTCTAATGTCATACCATAACGTCTACCATCTTCTTTTTGTTTCGAGTTTTTAAACTCTAAAAATTCATAGTTAAACTGTACTTCAGAACTTCCCACATGGGCATGATGGTCAGGTATTTCTGCCTCTACAATAGATACATTCATCATTAAAAAAACCACAACAGATAACACTCTCATCATTACTCCCTACACAGCTATAATAGGCGTATGGTAGTACATAAATGTTAAAGATATGTTAAAAATGTGTTAAATAACCTACGTAAGTTAAAAAGGCTATTTAACCCAAATCTTTATACGTCAAATACACCCTCAAATCAAATTCTAGTTGATGATACTCTGGTTCAATATAGGTACAAAGCTTGTAAAATGCCTTGTTATGTTCTTTGACTTTGAGGTGTGCCAGTTCATGGGTGACTATCATACGTAAAAAGGCTTCGGGTGTATTTTTGAACAGGTGTGAGATGCGTATTTCATTTTTGGCTTTGAGCTTTCCACCTTGTACGCGTGAAACAAAAGTATGTGTCCCTAAAGCAGCTGAGACATCACGTATTTTGGTGTCATACAATACTTTTGCTATGGGAGGTGAACTTTTCATATGTTCATTTTTAAGTGCCATCACATAGCTGTAAAGGCTTTTATCTGAAGTATGGCTATGTTGTTCATTATACCGAGAGAGTATGTAGTCACCTAACTTGTCTTGATCTATGAGACTTTGTATTTGAGCTTGGAGTTGGGCATTATAACCATTGAGATATTTTAACATGTGGGATTATACAATATTTTATGAATGAGAGTGAGTGTTTAAAGGTTTCTAAAATTAAGCAAGGGAATTTAAGAGAGAGATACGAAGAGAAAGTAATCTTCTCTTCGTATCGTTTAAAACATAGATTTATGGAAAGTCTACAAATCTAGCTGCTCCATATTGAATATTTATTTTATTCAAAAAGAAAACTTATTTTAAAAATTTTCTTCTAAATGGATAGAGTAATCCCAATGCCATCATAAATAAGAATGTCATGTCAAAGCTATTACTGTTAGGATTGTATGTACAACCACCACCGCCAGTTGTAATATATACTGGAGTACTTGGAGCAACAACAGGTGGCACTGTTGAGTCAGTTGGATCAGTTGGAGGCGTTACAACTGGAGGTATAACGGGACTCCCTCCTGTACCATCATCTGATGTAGATACACTAAGCATAGAGTAATGACCTCCTAGATCGTTGTTTCCTTCATTCCATACAGAATAAACAATATTACCTGCCGGTGTCGAACGTAACTGTGATTCAAAACGATTACTCGTCCCTATACCATCCACAACACTTATTCCATTAAATGTTTCCGCTTTATCGTTGGTACGAGTATAATAAATGTCACCTTCTACTGAACCACCAATGTGTTCATAAGTATTACTCTCTACACCCCAAGCTACAAGAAGTGTACTTTTATCCTGACAATTTTCAGGATTTGTAACACTATCAGGATCTGCAGGAGTTAAACATCCTGGACCATTACCCGGCATACCAACCAAACGTGGTTCTTTCACATGTACTTTTACATCAGTAATATTTGAAAGGTTCTTAGCCACGGTCCAAGTTCCCATCGGTGCATTATAACGACGCATCCAAAAGTTATAGTTGTCCATATCTGTGTATGTTGCAACTGCCCAATCTTTTGCATATGAGTACCCTATATAAAAATCATCACCACGAATTACCGCTCTATGTGCTCTTGCATCTTCTAAATTATTTTTGTCAGTAGTATCATCCAATGTATTGGTTGGTGCTTCTACAGCTTCACCTACTGGAGACCATGGAACAGTATTACTACTCACATTAACTGCTGCTGTCATATCTTCTGGTCTTAATCCAGTTGAAGCAATATTAGTAGTATCTTCAAAACCTAAACGAACCATAATATCTCCTGGTCCACCTTCTACCGGATTACCTTGTCTCCAGAAGACACCCATTCTCATACCGTTTGCAGAAGCTTTAACCTGTGTCACAAAACGTACACGACGACTGTTTTCATCAGCTTTACTAATAATAGTACCTTCGGCAACTAGCATTGGAGTATTAAATGGAAAATTATGATAACGTACATATTTACCGTTATCAAGTCCACCTGTACCTTTGGTCTCTTCATAAGTTACCAGTACTGTAGGAACTGTTTCACTTCCCGAAATATTTACCATAGCTGTATTTGCACGTGATGCACCAGCTGTACCGGATTCTATTTCAGTTACTGAAGTTATACCATCATTTAGAAATAAAGGATTTGCATTTCCACCACTTGAAGTATGCGTCATATTATTAGTCAGTCTAGCAGGTTCACTAAAATTTGTAGCGTTCAAATCACCTGTAAAACTATACCAAATATCGGTACCATGGGATACACTAGCACCAGAAGCCCCTTCACCAGGTCCATCTCCACCACCGATTTGAAGTCCTTGTGGGTCTTCTTGCCATGTTATGACCCAATTACCTTTACTATCATCAGCTTTAACACCTTTGTTTACATCCTGTTTTGCATCTCTTATACCACTAGATATCTGAGTCGTAGTCCATCCTGTTTCTGGATGTGCAAAATCGATGTGTGATTTATAGACACATGAAAATGGAATTTCTAAACCATCTCTTTCCAAATAACTAACAATTCTCTGTTCTCCACCAGGACAATACTTCTCTGTCCACGTAACTACAGCAAATGTCCCTGCATTAAAGATATTTGGTTTTTCAGAATCACCAGGATATGCTGTGGCAGTAGTACTTAAAACACCGTCAGCATTTCTTTCCCACTTTGATAATGCACTGCTTAAACCTGCAGTATTTGAAATATTCACAGCTTCAGTCCACTCTGACTGTGAAGCACAATGCCCGTTTAGATCTGTGGGCATACATGTTCGTACAAATATATCTCTTACTTTATGTACATCATCTGCTTTAAGATCATACACAACAGCATCTGAACCAGCTATCGAGTCACCAAATACACTTACAAGCAGTCCATTGCCCATACGAACCAGCTTAGTCTTAAATGCTGCTCCATCTCCAGTTACTGAACCTCCCGATGACAACACATCTACAGGAGTAAACGCAAGTGCACCAAATGCACTACTCCCCATCAATAAAGCCCCAAGACCAAGACTCAATGTAATTTTCTTATACTTTGATTTCATATTCATACCCTTCTAAAAAAAATTTATACCCCTATAAGATATATTTCAATAGCTTATCAGAATAATAAATTCAATACATCACCCAAAAGGGTTATTTATGGTTTTTTTTAAGCTTTTTATCTTAAAATGAATGCA